>CACXSA010000002.1 GCA_902770195.1 uncultured Prevotellaceae bacterium | reverse complement strand
CTATGCAGCTATCTTGCTCGACATCAGCGATATGAGCCGCGAGGACTTCGACGAGCTGCTGATAGAGCAGAAACGCAGCGTGATATGGATTCACTTCGCGGTGAGACCCTCGGGAAACCGGAGACGGTGTAATTTTAAACGGTAACCCTTTTAGATTTTGCTCGGAACCTATAAATCTTGTCGGAAAACCTATAAATCTTGTCGGAAATAACAAAAAAAGGGTCTATACTATTGCGGTATAGACCTTTTTTTGTATTTTTGCACACTATTAGCATTACTCGCACTGCTGCTAAGTGCTACGGCATCCTTTGCACAGACTTTCCTGGGCAGCGGCAACAGTGCTGACCCCTACCTCCTGAAGTCGACTAACGAATGGGAGGCACTGGCCAAGCAAGTGGCTGAGGGTAAGAATTTCCAAAACCAGTTTTTCCGCCTGTCGGCAGATATCGACACCAAGGGAATACAAGTAGGCTCAGTGGAGAGACCCTTCTGCGGCGTCTTCGATGGCAACAACCACACGCTGAAGTTTACCGTTGGAGAAGGCGGTGGCGACAACATTGCCAAGGAGGCCAGCGCGCCTTTCGGTTGTCTGCGTGGAGCCATTGTGCGCCACGTGAGGACCACCGGTGCCATTTGGAGCGGCAACAAGCTGAACGGTGCCCTTGCCACCGTCATTGACGGCGAGGGCGACACCCGTGGCACGAAGATTATCGACTGCCGCTCGGACGTCGACTTCTGGATTACCTATAAGAACGGTTTGACCTCCGGCGGTCTCGTGGGCAAAATCAACAGCAACGTCACCGTGGCACCTGTCTTTGAGCGGTGCGCCTTCACCGGCCAGTTCAGAGGCTGGGGAACGCAATGGGGCGGTCTGGTAGGCTTGAGCGAGGTTGACATCACGTTCAAGGACTGTATGTTCGACCCGGATGTAGTGGAGAGCGGCCTCGAGAGCGGCAGCGCCACCTTTGTGCGTCTGGGCAAGGGTGCCAAGGCTACCTTCGAGGACTGCTACTGCACCCGCTATCTGGAGACTAAGCAGGGCGTCTGCGTATTCAACAAGGTGAATCTGCCCGAAGGTTGTACCTATGAGATGGTGGAGGAACCCTTTGCGCAGTTCGACGGCAAGCCGTACTGGAGAACCGGCAACCACGTGAAGCTGACCGTTCCCGAGGGTAAGAAGTTCAACCACTGGGAGGCCGTCGATGTGTTTATCAGCGACCCCTGGCGCAAGGACGGCGTACACCAGTTGCAGGACGTTGATGGTCCTATCCACCTCTATATCAGCGAAAAGAGTATCCCTGCCGGTAAGGAATTTACCGTACACGGCGTGAAATACCGCTATCTCAATAAGAACGACTACCACTACTACGTGAGTGATGAGGTGCGCCAGGCAAAGCGTTGGGTATTCCACAGCGACGACGATCTGGTGTTTTACGACGGTGACGGCGAAGCCTCGCATATCACCGCCATCGTGGGCTACGACCAGGACGGATTCGACAGCGACGGAGTGCAGATTCACAACGACCTGATTTATCCCGCTACATTCAATGGCCGCAAACACTCGCGCTTGGGCATCATCGCCCCGCGCGCCTTTGCGAACAGCACGAAGCTGAAGAGCCTCTACTTCAAGGATACCGGCAATGATGTCTATGACGCATTGGTGGGCTTCGACTTCATGATAGACGAGGAGGCCTTCAAGGACTGTCCGAACCTGGAGGAAATCAAGATGATGGAGTACATCACCAAAGGAAGCGACCACTGGGAGGCGCTGAAGCCCTCACAGGTGTTCAGCATAGCCGAGAATGCCTTCGACGGTTCGCCTAAGGCAAAGATAAGCTGCCACACTTCAGAGTACCAGAACTTCCTGACCAGCGACACGTGGCTACCCTTCCGCAACCGCATTATCATCTACGATGCTACGGTAAATGACGAGACGGTGAACGGTGTGCAATACCACTATTACCGTAATGCCAACGAGACCAAGCCGTTGACCAACAACGACAAGAAGGAGATGATGGACAATCACTTGCGCATCTGGAATGCCGACTACAAGAACTTCAATGCCGCCGACCTGCTGCAGATCAACGATGACGCCACCGTCTATTACACCTATGTGGTAGGTGTTGACGACAGTGACATTGACGATGCCAACGGTGTGATGCGCATCTACAACGACATGGGCTCGAATTACAACTACAAGACGCTGGCTCTGGGTCGCAATGCCATCAAGGGCAACACGCATGTCAAGGCCATCGAGTTCTACCAGACCAACGGCAACGGCGAGAACTCGCACAGCGACCTGAAGATGGTCATCCAGAACGGTGCCTTTGCAGGCTGTAAGAACCTGAAGGAGCTGCGCATGTTCTACTATGTGCAGGACGGCAAAGACCACTGGGAGAGCCTCGGTCCGCAGGATGTCATCCCGGGCGACAACATCTTCTCGTTGCCTACCTTGGAAAGTGCCAAGACGATGACCGACGAAGAGTATAGTGAAGCGTGCCAGAACATGAATCCCGACTTCAAGGTGCTGGTATCGACCGATCGCTTCCAGGAGTTTTTGGACGACCCCAACTGGGCGCCTTATCGGGATTACATCGAACCCGTGGAGTTTGACCCGACAGACAGGCGTAAGGACTACAACGAGAACGGTCTGAACTACAGCTATATGACCAATCCGGGCGGCATCCTACAGACCTCGCAGGTAGTGAGCCAGGATGTGTCGTGGTGGACCGTGCCGCGTATTGCCGTCGAAGTGCTTTTGACGGTGGCCTCCATAAAATCAGAAATAGCCGCCCATGCAGCAAAGAAGATGGCGGTTACCGATGCGACCATAGAACTCCATGCGGCTGAAATTGCCAAGGAAGACGTGATACTTGCGAGAGATCAGGTGTTGTCCCAGCTTAAAAGCAAGACCCTTGATAAAAATTTGATCCAGAATCTAACCCATTTAATGATGAGGCCAGGGGCTAAGCATCAATGGGAAATAACAATGGCAATGACGCATGGTCCTGGACGTTTTCTCCGTGAACTGGGCTTGATTAATGAAGCAGGAAATGTGTTGTCGTACACTGCGGCATTACCGGCCTTTGAAACTATTCGGCAGATGGGTGAATTTCAATTCCGAAGTTGTTATTCATCTCTCCAAGCGCTGTTAGCAGGCATTGTTAATCCTTATTATAATGCTGTAACAACAGCAAGGGCAACCTTGGAGGCCGCAGAGAGAGCATTAACCAAAGCGACGATATTAAATTTCATACAATTAAGGGCCGCCTCCGCAGCCACCAATACTGCCGGCTTCCTCTCTTCAAAGTGCTGGGGTGGCAGTGGCTCGTACAACGGCGACGCCTTGCAGAAGGGTATGCGTGAGAACATCAAGTCGAACATCCACCAGGTAGGCCTGGTGGGTGGCGGCTACGTCATCACCACACCGTCGAAGAACATCGTCTATCATACCTATATCAAGTCTGTCGATGATACGACGACGGTGGCCAAGATCTATGGCGGCTTCGACGACGACGGCAACGCCTTCACCTCCGACCGCACGATGACCTTCGCCAAGAAAGCCTTCCGCGACAAGAAGAAGCTGACGCGGGTGGAATTCTATGCCAATGACGGGCAGACGAGCAATGCCTCGGTGCCGATGCTCCTCACCATCCCCGACTCGGCTTTCGTGGGTTGTACCAATCTGACGGAGTTTAATACGCTGCTCATCGACAACGACGGCGGCCGTCGCGCCCTCGGTCCGGAGAACTTCATCCTCGCCGGTGACAGCATCTTCGCTGGCCTCGCCCCCGAGAAGTTCCACATCGTCATCGATCCGCAACGTAAGCAGGACTTCCTCGACAATGCGTCGTGGGCTCCGTTAGAGCAATACTTCACTTACCAGAGTGCCGCTCCCGTCACCCAGTACACCTTGTATGGTGCCCAGTATGCCTACGCTTACGAGAACAATTCCATCAAGAAGGAGAACAAGGTACAAGGTCACCTGATCGAACACACCATCGTGACCGGGCCCGACAACGAGTTCATTGAAGGAAACCAGGGCGCGGTGAAGTTGCTCAACGACCTCGGCAACTTCAACAACTACCAGCTGGACTATGTAGCACCAAAAGCCTTCTACGGCAATGAGCACCTGCGCACGGTATCGTTCACCGACGTCAACGGTTTCTTGTGGATGGGCGACAGCTATACGGGAGTGGACATCACTCTGCAGGACTCCTGCTTCGCCAACTGTAAGAATCTGGCAAACATCGACCTTCTTTATATGAAGACCGACGGCCTTAACGAACTGCAGCCGTTGACGCCGCTGCAGATCAAGATTGGCAAGGGCGTGCTTGACGGCACCACCGCCAGTCTGAAAATGATGCCGCAGCAGGTAGCGTGGTTCGAGGCCGACTCTACATGGGCACAGTACAAGGACCGCTTCCTGCCCTGTATCATCAGGTTAACCGATTCAGGCATCCAAGATGCACTGGAGGATATGTCCTACTACGACCCCGCCAACCACGGCACCGACAATGCCTTGTGGACAGACTACTGTGACCTGGCACGCATCGCCGGTGCAGGTTTCTCATGGCTCGACGGCAAGTTCCAGGCAAAGAATGAAAAAATCTATTCGTTTGGCGACTTCAGGCACTTCCAGAGCGTAGGACTCAACTACGTGGGCAAGTCGTGGTTCGAGGGCTGTTCGAATATGGGTGACATTCTGCTGCCTGCCACCATCACCGACATCCGCGAGAAAGCCTTCAAGGACTGCTCCGTGCTGAAGCAGATTGAACTGCCGCAGGGCGTTGCCACCATTGGCGACAATGCCTTTGCCGGCTGCTCAAAGCTGAATGCCATCCGCGTATTGGGCGACAAGCCTGCCACCCTGGGTACAGGCACGTTCTATAAGCACAACGGTCTGAAAATCTACGTACCTGCTGGCAAGGCTGCCGACTACAAGGTAGCATGGAGCGAGTATGCCGACTATATCGTAGAGGGTGTTCCCAATATAAAGAAGGTAGTGACCGTCACCGCTGCGGGTCAGCTTGCTGACAGCCTCGGTCTGACGCTGGTGGAGGAGAACGACAAGGTACGTTACATACAGGGACCTTATACCCAGTACGACTCGCTGACCGTCAGCGGTCCGCTTAACGGCAGAGACCTTGCTGTCATCCGTCATATGGCAGGTGCCGACGCGTACGACAGCGACCCGACAGACGGACGACTGAAATACCTGAACCTGTGGAATGCAGACATCAAGAAAGATACTGACCACAGCTACAACGGCAACTTCATCGACGAGAAAATCAAGGAGGACAATCTCGTGCCCCCTTATCTGTTCGAGAACTGCGAGGCCATCGAGACGGTCATTCTGCCACAGTCGGCCAAGAAACTCGGTGAGAACCTCTTCGAGGATGCCCAGTCGCTGCAGCGCGTCTGCGTAGGCCGCAAGACCACCGAGTTCGACACCGACCTGCTTCAGAACCTGCAAGGCATTGCCGAACTGGTGCTGCTCACCGACGACTTCGCCACGCTGGAGTCTAACTGGTATAAGGATCCGTGGGAGGCGCCCATCCAATCCGTCTTTACCACACAGAAGCAGTTAGGCAACTACTTGGGCGACGGTAAGTTGGTACGTCAGGCGCGTAGTATCGTGGCTTTGTTCAAGGATGACGCCGTAACATGGGCATTGGCCGATAAGAGTCATTTCTTCCCGACGGTATACTTGGAGAATGAGAGCGTCGAAGGCATCTTCAACGATAATACCGATATTAAGAAGTTCGACGACTTCAACTACTTCACCCGTGTGAAGCGCTTAGACAATACCTTTGCCGGTAACAGCAGCCTGACCTCCATCACGCTGCCCGACAGTATCGAGTATATCAGCGCCTCGGCATTCAGCGGCTGCTCGAAGCTGGACACCATCAGCGTCAAGTGCGACAGCGTGCCGATCTTGGAGGCTGACGCTTTTGAATCGCTGCCTGCCGACTTCAAGATTCTTGTGCCGAAGAGGTTATGCAATCTTTACCGCGAGACGTGGACACAGTATGCCGACCACATCAACGTCGACGAGCGCGGCTACAGTAACGACGATATCCTCGTTGTCACCGTCACCGAGCCGAATACCCTGGGTAAGGAGCTCGGACTGGACGTTACTGTTGAGAGTAATCCGGGTGAAGGAAAGGCCGTATCCGGCATCAGAGGCGACTACACCAAGTACCGCAAGCTGAAGGTGGTAGGTCCCATCTCGGGTGCCGACCTCGACGTATTGAATTACATGGCGGGTTACTGTCCATGGCTCTTGTGTCGCAACTATGCCGGCCGTCTGGAGTACATCGACCTGTATGACGCAGAGATCAAGAATAGCGATATTGGCGTGACGGGCTATATGAGAACGGCGGAATCGTTCATGACGAAAGAAAATGTACTTACAACAAGGTTTGATGACAATGTTCTGGCGAAACACGCCTTACTGCGTGCCTACAACCTGAAGACGCTCATCTTGCCGAGGACCTGTACCCAAGTTGACGATCGCGCCCTGCAGGAGTGCGAAGGTCTGGAGGTGCTCGTCGTTGGCGACAGCATCCAGAACTTCAGTTGGTCCGCCCTCGACGACGATGTCATGCTCACCCGTATGTACATCCTTTCCGATAAGATATTGGATATAAGCGACGAATTGTTCTTCCTTCGCTGGTTGAGCAACAACTACAATCCGACGTTCGACGCCTTCTATGTACGGCCGAGCCAATATCAGGACTACATCTACGGTAAGGACTACAACGGTTCGGCACAACGCACCAACTTCATCTCGAAGGGAATGTTCGAGGACGACGAGTCGTTCTGCGCCTTCGCCACCCATGCCGCTGCTACGGCCGACGATCTCACTGGCGTCCGCAGCGTGAAGGGCTGGTTCGACCTGCACACCGGTATCCGCGACCTCACGCCGTTAGTCTATACCGCTGTTGACTCGCTGCATACTGCCGACATCCAGCCGCTGACTAAGCTGGAGAAGATCGTCTTGCCCACGACGCTCAAAGCGATGGAGGACAGTCTCTTCTCGAACGCCGCCAACCTGCTTTACGTGGATATGCACATGTGCGATTCGACCAATATCAGCGCCGACCTGAAGGCCCGCGGCTTCAGCCGTCTCGGTATCGACAGCCTGCAGACGCTGGTCTATGTGCCCGCCACATATGGTGAGAGCGACGGCACGAACATCGTGGTAAGTGATGGAACCGGCTTCAGCGCTGAGGGCTTCCGCCTGGTTGACGGCCGTGACTACTATGTACCTTACGCCTTCAAGACCGACCAGGTGGAGAACACCCGCACACTGGCTAAGAGCGCTGTGCCTTACTCCATCTGTTTGCCTTACGACCTGCCGATTCCCGCAGATACCAAGGCCTACAAACTGTCAGGGCGAAGCAACAAGGAACTCATCTTCACCGAGACGACAGAGACGCTGAAAGCCCTGCAGCCTTACCTGATATGGACGACTACGGGCGATGCCTCATTGAACACAGATGCTGCCGACATTCCTGCCAACGGTGCATCCACCGTCGGTCAGCAGGACGATGCGCCGGGCTATTCACTCCGCGGAACGCTCAATGGCATCAGCAATGCCGACGCTGCCGACATGGGTGCCTATACCCTGCAAAACGACGGCATGTGGCATCCCGTGAAGAGCGACACCCAGGAGCATCAGGCAGCCAGCATCCTGCCCTATCGTGCCTATCTGTTGCAGAGTGCCCGAGCCAATGGCAACCGTGCCATCGGTATGACACTGGAAGGCACCACGGGCATCGAGCAGCTGCGCACCATCGACCGCGACGGTACCGAGCGCATCTACGACCTGAACGGACGACAGCTCTCTGCTCCCACCAAGGGCGTCAACATCAAGAATGGCAAGAAGATTCTGGTGAAATAAAAAATAAAAAATAAAAAATTACGACTATGAAGAATCTGAAGATAATGAGTAAGATGCTCGGGGGCCTGCTGGTCCTCGGCATCCTTGCCGCCTGTAGCAAAGCCGACAATGAGGCAACCCCCGACCTGTCAAGAGTACCGACCCACATCAAAGTGGACTATAAAGCCACCGTGTCGCAACAACTGCTGGACGCGGCCACCGTCGTCGTGCGCTATGTCAATGAGGACGGACATACCGCGATAGAACAATTGACGTCCACCACGTGGGCAAAGAGTGTCATCATAGCCCTGCCCGGAAAGGCAGGTCTGAACATCGTGCCTACCATGAAAAGTGGTGTGAGCGAGGGAGAGTACATCCTGGAAGCCAAGGGAGAGATGACCTACAACTGGCTTGAGAACGGTCAGCTGATATGGACCGGACACACCGTATCGACACCACCGATGGAGGGTGTGTTCTATGCCAGCGGTCTCAGTGCCTACCTCAATGCCATAGCCTCCAAGTGTCAGGTGGCCCGCTCCTTTACCACAGACTATGGTGTGAACAACGCCACCATCACCATCGGTACCAATGGTGACGACAGCACCCAGAATACGGGTATCTCAGACGAAGGGGCTACTGAAGACAACAGATAATGCCTCCAACACGATGGCATGTAAGAATCTCGTAATAATTTAAATTTTTAATTTTTGCTGCCACCCTGCCACCAAATAGCGTCAAACGCCCTGTTTAAAGGAAAAATTGGTGGGAGCAGGGTGGCAGCAAAATCTTATTTTTCTTTCGGAGTAATCAAAAATACTCTTGGAATAATCATAAATACTCTTGGAGTATTGACGATTAAAGCAGGGTTATTGGAAAATAAGGCAGGGTTATTGTCGAATAAGGCAGGGTTACCAAAGAATAGTGAAGAGTGAAGAGTGAATAGAGAAAAAATCGGATTTATTTTGCTTTTGTTCAGATTATTTCTTATCTTTGTCGGCAATAAATTAAATCTTGACGAGATTATAAAGACTAAAAGCCCCTAAGCGCTAACGTAAGAACTAAAGAGCAACATGGATAAAACGGCAGCAACCGGTAATGGTTGGCGGAAGCGTTTTGCTCGCTTTATGAAGGCCAACACGAGTCTGACCATCATCATCTCGGCAGTATTGCTGATGGAGCTGATGACGGGCTTTATGTTCTATTCTGCCCAGAACTTCATCCAAAGGACGATGGAACGGATGGTGGGTGTGGAGATGAACGCCATCTACCTGTGTATTCGCAACAAGCTGGCTAATGTGGAGGTGACCATCGACAACATGTCGTGGGTGGTGAGCGAAAGTCTGGAGGAACCTAAATGGATGTTCGACCTGTCCAAGCGGATGCTCAGCAACAACCCTTCGTTCTGGGGTAGTGGTGTGGCGTTTGTGCCTAACTACTATTCGAGGGAGGGCAGGTTCTTCGAGCCATACGCGGTGCGCAGGGGTGGTGATACGATCATGACGCTGCAGGTGGGAAGGGACGGTGAGGATCATACGAAAAAGGAGTATTTCCGTGTTCCGGTGGAAAAGGGGGCGTCACACTGGAGTGAGCCGTATGTGAACCATACCGACGACAGGACGCTGATAACGACGTACAGTACTCCGATACGCAACAGCAGTAACCGGATAGTGGGTGTTGTGTTTGCCGACATTGCAACGAACTGGCTGGAGGATGTGATGAATGAGGAGAAGGTCTATAAATCGACGCAGCGTTTTCTGGTGACGAGCAACTATAACATGCTGGCAGGCACGGTGAGTCCTGTGTTCGAGGAGGCACTCCAGATATTGAAGGCTGACAGCGACAAGAACGGCTACGTTCTGATGACGTCGAAAAATGGTGTGAAGCGGCATGTGTTCTATACCCCTGTAGGCGGTAAGACGGACTGGGTGCTTATCAATATCGTGGACGACGGTGAGGTCTTTGGCAGACTGCGCTCCATGCAGATGATGATGATGCTGCCGCTAATTATCGGCCTGTTCTTTGCATGGCTTATCGTATGGCGTAGTTCAAACAACTTGAAGCACCTGAGAAGGGTTAATGCCGAGAAGGAGCGCATAGACAGCGAGCTGCAGATGGCCAGTCAGATACAGCAGAGCTTGTTGCCGCAAGGAGAGCTGGACGCCGAGGATGTGGAACTGGCTGGTTTCCTGAAGCCTGCCCGTGAGGTGGGTGGCGACATCTACGATTACTTCATCCGCGACGGGAAGCTGTTCTTCTGCATCGGCGACGTCAGCGGCAAGGGTGCTCCCTCCGCCATACTGATGGCTGTCATCCATGCTCTGTTCCGTTCAGCCTCAGCCTACGAAAGCAATCCCGCCCGCATCATGCAGACCATCAACGAAACGTCATGCCGCGGCAACGACACGAACATGTTTGTCACCATGTTCATCGGCGTGCTAGACCTGCCTACGGGAAATCTGCGCTACTGCGATGCGGGGCACGACGCACCGATCATTATGGAGAACGGTGAATATAAGATGGTAGATGTCGCCACCCACCTACCCCTCGGTGTGTTTGACGACGTGCAGTATGGTGTCCAGTCGCTGACGCTGCAGCCCGAAAGCATCATCTTCCTCTATACCGACGGACTGACGGAAGCCAAGAACCGGGCACGCAGGCAGTTTGGATTAAAGCGCGTACAGGAGGCGCTTCGGGGAAGCACAGAGCGGAATCCATACGAGATACTGGAGACCATCACTGAAGGTGTGGATGATTTCGTAAAGGGTGCCGAGCAGAGCGACGACCTGACGATGCTGGTGATACGATATACGCCCCAGCAGTTTATGAGTTCGATGACGGAGACGCTCACCATCAAGAATGACATCCATGAGATCAAGCGGTTCAGCGAATTTATAAAATCGGCTGTCGGGAAGTTGGACATCGATGCCTCGCTAGCCAAGAAATTGCAACTGGCGGTAGAGGAGGCTGTAGTGAACGTGATAAACTATGCCTACCCGGCAGAAACGAAGGGTGACATTACCATCAATATGTTGTTTAACGGGCACGCCCTCCACTTCCAGATTATCGACGAGGGTGTTGCCTTTGACCCTACAGCCAAGCAGAAGACTGACACGTCACTATCTGTTGAAGACCGGCAGATAGGGGGACTGGGTATCCTGCTGTTGCGCGAACTGATGGACAGCATCAACTACGAGCGGACGGACGGAAAGAATGTACTGACACTGATCAAGAATTTGAAATAACAACTATTTAAATCTTTATTGTACTATGAACGTAAAAGTTGAAGAAAAGGACGGCAAGTATGTTGCCACACTAGAAGGAGAGATGGACACCGCAGCAGCTACAGAGGTTGAGGAATTGCTGAAGCCGCTCTACGAGAGTAACGGCAAGGATGTCATTATCGAATGCAAAGACTTGGAATATATCGCATCCAGCGGCTTGCGCATCCTGCTCAGCATCCTGAAGGGTGCCAAGGCGGTAGGCAGCAAGGTCGTGCTGCGCAATGTAAACGAAGACATCAAGAATGTTTTCCAACTGACCGGTTTCATCAATATTTTTGAATTCGAGTAAAGCCCGCGCTCGACCTTGGGTCGCTTTCTTGCTTCGCCAAGCGTCACCCTTCGTGGGATGCCGAGTGGTACCTTCAACACAGACAACTATGATAGAAAAAGAGCTAAGAGACCAGATTATCGCGATGGTGCATCGTGAGGTGGTGCCCGCCATAGGCTGTACCGAGCCGATGTGTGTGGCACTGTGTACGGCAAAGGCTACCGAGAAGCTGGGCTGCCGTCCCGAGAAGATAGAGGCTTTGCTGAGTGCCAACATCCTGAAGAACGCGATGGGTGTGGGTATTCCCGGAACGGGTATGCTGGGACTGCCAATTGCCATCGCCTTAGGCGCCATCATCGGCAAGAGCGACTATCAGCTGGAGGTGCTCAAAGACCTGACTCCCGAGACGCTGGAGGAGGGCAAGAGATTTATTGCTGAAAACCGCATCGCTATCAAGCAGAAGGAGGGCATCAGCGAGAAATTGTATGTGGAGATTATCTGCACCGCGGGAGACAAGAGGGCTTCGGCGGTTATTGCAGGGGGACATACCCGATTCGTTGAGGAGAGCCTCACCCCTACAGGCCTCACCCCTAACCCCTCTCCAAAGGGCGAGGGGAACATTAAGAGTGATGATGTTACCCTGAACCTGCGGCTGGTGTATGACTTTGCCACAACGGCACCGTTGGATGAAATCAGTTTCATCATGGAAGCCCGCACCTATAATATGAATGCGGCACGTGAGGCACTGAAGGGCAACTACGGCCATAACCTCGGCAAGAGCATAGAACGTCCGCTGTCGAAGGGCATCTTCGGTGACAGTATCTATTGTCACATCATCTCCCGGACGGCATCGGCATGTGACGCCCGCATGGGTGGTGCTATGATTCCGGTAATGTCGAACAGCGGCAGTGGCAACCAGGGCATCTGTGCCACCAATCCCGTCTGTGTCTATGCCAAGGAGAACGAGAATACCGAAGAGGAACTGATCCGTGCCTTGATGCTGAGTCATCTGACTGCCATATACATCAAGCAGTCGTTGGGAAAACTGTCGGCACTATGCGGCTGTGTGGTGGCGAGCATCGGCAGCAGCTGTGGCATCACCTACCTGATGGGCGGTGAGTATGAACGCATCTGTGCATCGGTGAAGAATATGATAGCTAATCTGACGGGCATGATATGCGACGGTGCCAAGCCTTCGTGCTCACTGAAGATAACATCGGGTGTTTCCACCGCCTTACTGTCGGCACTGCTGGCCATGGAGGGCAAGTGTGTCAGTGCGTCGGAGGGTATCGTTGACGACGATGTGGACAGGAGTATCCATAACCTGACGAGTATCGGGGCTGATGCCATGTGCAAGACTGATGAAATGATACTGGACATCATGACAACTAAAAACTAAACAAAAAACAAAAACAAACTAGAAATGGCTTCTTTTTCATCAAAAATTGGAGTATTGCTGGCTGCTGCAGGTAGTGCTGTAGGGTTGGGCAGTATATGGAAGTTCCCCTACGTCGTAGGTGAAAATGGTGGTGGAGCTTTCATTATACTTTATGTGGCATGTTCCCTAATATTCGGCCTGCCTTTAGTGATGAATGACTTTTTAATAGGCAAGGTATCAGGGCTCACGAGTGATGTCATTCCTCTACTTAACCATTCTGCGGTGGGTAGTGCCTATCGTCATCATCATCACCTTACTTGAATCAATGAATGTTTTTTAGTTTATAATAATAACCAGATAAGATATGGAAAATTCGGAAAGCAAACAGTGGTATGCTCAGAACTTTGACTGCAGCGACACCTTCAGTCAACTGATACCTGATTTAGAAGGCATAGAGACAAAGGTGGGTAATTTGTCTCGCCAAATGAGTGTTAGTATTGATGCTATTGAGGCTTTTTGCAAGGAGCATGGCATCTTTAAGAGTACTTTCTTCACGGGTGTATATAGTTACCTCTTGGCAAAATACAACAATGACCAAGAGGTGTTGTTCGGTATCGTTGACCGTGATGATGCAAACGGGCAACAGCCGGAGGCTTTCCCCATTTATGCGAAGTTTGCCAATGACACTGAGGTGCATGACTTTCTGAAATCTATAGAGGAGCTGACGAAGGGTTGTCGCGAACATAAGTCATACTCCATTATGGATATTTTGAGCGACCTGAGGCTGCAGATTGGTTCATACTTTGCTTGGAACGGTAAGGCGAATGACTTTGCAGAATTAGATGTTCCTCTCTATGTCATGGTTTCCGCTAAAGACGGCAAATGTTTTGCAGAGGCAGCATATCATGCCAATCAATATTCGGAGCAGCTGATCAGTCAGTTCCTGGAGAGCTACGAGGCCACCCTGGAGGGTTTCCTCACTCAGGCCAACCTGTGCGACATAGACATTACGACGGAGAGCCAGACAGCCCTGCTGGACAGCTTCAACCAGACGGACGTTCCCTACGATGATACGCAGACCATCGTATCGATGTTCCGCCGTCAGGCCAAGGCAACGCCCGACAAAACAGCCGTTGTCTATAAGGATAAGCGGTTTACCTACGCCCAGCTGGATGATATGAGCGACCGCATCGCGGGCTATATCGCATCGAAAGGACTGGGACGGGAGGATATCGTTGCCGTTCTGATACCCCGCTCGGAATGGATGGCCATCGCCTCGCTGGGCGTCATCAAGGCAGGCTGCGCCTTCCAGCCACTGGACCCTACCTATCCGAAGGAGCGCCTGAACTTTATGATGCAGGATACCGGCGCACGGTTGCTGATAGCCGACGAGGAGTTGCGTCCCATTGTGGACGAATACCAGGGCGACGTCATCTTTACGAAGGACCTCGTGCAGCTGCCCGCTGTCGGGACGTTGCCGAAGGGACCGAAGCCCGACAGCCTGTTCACACTCGTCTATACCAGCGGCTCCACAGGTGTGCCCAAGGGCGGTATGTCTGAGCACCGTAACTGGGTTGCCTTCTGCCTGATGCACCAGAGGAACGCCAATATCACCTCAGAAAGTCGTGTAACATCCTATGCCAGCTTCGGCTTCGACGCATCGCCGATGGAGATTTACGCAACGCTGACGATTGGTGCCGAGCTGCACATCATCCCCGAGGAACTGCGCCTGGATCTGCTGGCGCTGAACGACTATTTCGAGGAGAACCGCATCACCCACGCATTTATGACCACGCAGGTGGCCTATCAGTTTGCCACCAGCATCGAGAACCATTCATTGCAGGCGCTGTTGACGGGAGGAGAGAAACTGGCTTCGCTGACACCACCACAGAACTATCGTGTCATGAATGCCTATGGTCCCTCGGAGACCATCTGCTATGTAACGTCCTACTGGCTGAAAGGCAGGCAGCAGAATATCCCCATCGGTGCAGCCATAGAGAACTGCAGACTTTATATCGTTGACCCGCAAGGCCACCGGTTGCCCGTCGGTGCCAGCGGCGAACTGTGGATTGCCGGTCCTCAGGTGGCCCGCGGCTATCTGAACCGTCCGGAGAAAACAGAAGAGGTGTTCGTCACGAACCCCTTCTGCGATGAAAGCAAATATAACAGGATATACAAGAGCGGAGACATTGTCCGCTATCTGTCGGACGGCAATATCCAGTTTGTGGGCCGTCAGGACGGACAAGTGAAGATTCGCGGCTTCCGTGTCGAGCTCACGGAGGTAGAGGCTGTCATCCGCCAGTTCCCCGGCATCAAGGATGCCACGGTGCAGGCCTTCGAAGAGGAGGGCGGCGGCAAGTTCATCGCAGCCTACATCGTCAGCGACGAGGAGATAGACATCGAGGCACTGAACAACTTCATCCTCGACGAGAAACCGCCTTACATGGTGCCTGCCGTTACAATGCAGATAGAAGCCATCCCGCTGAACCAGAACCAGAAGGTGAACAAGAAAGCCCTGCCGAAACCGGAGAAGAAAGCTGCTGCGGTAGAGGAAGAGAGCAATGTGCCGATGAACGTGCTGGAGAAGGAAATCCACGGCATCATCGCACAGATTATCAACACCGAGGACTTTGGCGTAACAACCGTGCTGGGCTATGTAGGACTGACCTCTATCATGTCCATCAAACTGGCCATCCAGATCAACAAACGCTTTGGCGTAACGCTGGACTCGAAGGCACTGGCCAAGACGGGCAGCATACAGAGCATAGAGAACGAGATCCTGACCGCCCTGATGAGCGGCGGCGCCAAGCAGGAGGCAGCAGAAACGGCACATGCCGACATGAACAACATACCGCTGTCCTACGCACAGATGGGTGTCTACGTGGATTCTGTCAAACACCCGGAATCTACCATATATAATACACCGGTCATAGCACGCTTCCCCAAGGATGTGGACATCAACCTGCTGACCAAGGCTGTGGAGACCCTCGTCAAGACACATCCCATGCTGCAGTCTCATTTTGGCAGTGCAGGGTCTGATATCATACAGATTGTAGACCTCGAACAGCCTGTCGAGATAGCCAGGAGCCAATGTCGCGAGGAAGATATACCCCATTACAAGTGGGAGTTCGTGAAGCCCTTCAATCTGAGGCAAGGACCGCTCTATCGCATAGAGATTGTCACCACCGGGCAGTGGGTGTACCTGATGATGGATATCCATCACCTCGTGGTGGACGGCGGTTCCTTCGACCTGCTGCTGTCGCAGTTGTTCGACCTGCTCAACGGCAAGGAGATTGAATCCGAGAGTTTCACCTATGCCGACTTCGTGGCAGCACAGAAGGCCGCAGAGAGCAGTCCTGAATATGCTGCTGCCCGCGATTTCTTCCAGGAACGTCTGGGGAAATTGGAGGGTGTGACGGAAGTCCCGTCGGACCTGACCAACCCCAAGGAACAGGGTACCCTGGGCACCCTGTATACACCATTGGATCTGGCTGCCATCGATAAATTCTGTCGCCAGCACAATATCTCGCCAGCACATCACCTACTGGCCGCCACCTTCTACACCCTTTCGCGATTCACCAACAACGAGCAGCTGTGCATCACCACCATCAGCAACGGACGCTCAGACCTACGCATCAGCAATACGGTGGGTATGTTCGTCAATACACTGGCACTGAGTGCCGAGATAGGTGAACAGAGTGTCATGGAGTTCCTCAACGAGACCAGCAAGAACTTCGACGAGACGCTGCAGCACGAGTCGTATCCGTTTGCACGCATTGCTGCCGACTACGACCTCACCGCAGAAATCATGTTCGCCTATCAGATGGGCATCATCGACGACTATAAGTTCAAGGGGGAGACGATTGCCGTGGAGACCTTCGAGACGGAGACACCTAAGTTCCGCATTGCCCTTTACATCATGAACGACGAGTCGGGACAGCCAAGTATATGCCTGCAATACGACAATGGACGCTACAGCCACGAACTGATGGAGTGTCTGGCACAATCCATTGCCAATGCCGCCTATGCCTTTATCAGCAATCCCACATTACCGCTGAAGAGCGTGTCGCTGCTGGATGATAAGCAGACAATGCTGCTGGACAGCTTCAACCAGACAGACGTATCCTACGACGATACGCAAACCATCGTATCACTGTTCCGGAAGCAGGTGGAACAGCACCCCGACAACATTGCCGTGGTCTATCACGATCTGCACCTGACCTACAGAGAGGTAGATGAGCAGTCGGAACGTATCGCACAATACGTCCACTCGCTGGGTCTTGGAGGCGAGGACGTGGTATCCATCCTTATTCCACGCAGCAAATGGATGGTCGTGGCATCCATGGGTGTGCTGAAAGCCGGATGTGCCTATCAGCCCCTCGACCCCAGCTATCCAAAGGAGCGACTGAACTTTATGATGCAGGATGCAGATGCCAAACTGCTGATAAGCGACGAGGAACTGCGTCCCATCGTGGATGAATACCAGGGCAAGGTACTGCTGACCAAAGACATCGAGAAGTTGCCGAATACGCCTATCACACAGAGCATTTCAATTACTCCGAGTAGCCTTTTCATCCTGCTCTACACCTCAGGCTCTACAGGATTACCCAAGGGCTGCCAGTTGGAGCACGGCAACCTGGTGGCCTTCTGTCACTGGTACCACCGCTACTACGGCTTGAAGCCCGAACATAAGGTGGCTGCCTACGCCAGCTATGGCTTCGATGCCTGTATGATGGATATGTATTCGGCTCTGACCTGCGGTGCTGCCGTCTATATCATCGGCGAAGACATCCGACTGAACCTGCCCGACCTGAACGAATATTTCAACCACGAAGGCATCACCCACTCGTTTATGACCACACAGGTTGGCTGCCAGTTTGCGATGAACTTCGACAACCATTCGTTGCACCATCTCTCTGTTGGCGGCGAAAAGGTGTTGCCGCTCACGCCCCCGACGGCCTACCAGTTGCATAATGGCTATGGTCCTACGGAGTGTACCATCTTTACGACAACATATCCCATGAAGGAGTTCGAGCAGAACGCCCCCATCGGAAAACCGCTGGACAACATCCGGCTGTACGTCGTAGACAAGCAGTTGAACCGACTGCCGGTAGGTGCTGTGGGCGAGCTATGGGTCAGTGGCCCACAGGTTAGCCGCGGCTACCTGAACCGCCCCGAGAAGACCGCCGAGGTGTATATCAGCAATCCGTTTGTTGGTGGTGATATCAGTAAATACTCACGCTGCTACCGCACTGGCGACATCGTCCGTTATCTGCCCGACGGGAATATCCAGTTTGTGGGTCGCAGGGACGGACAGGTGAAGATTCGCGGTTTCCGCATCGAGTTGAAAGAGGTGGAGGCCGTCATCCGCGAGTTCCCCGGCATCAAGGACGCCACGGTACAGGCCTTCGACTACGAGAACGGCGGTAAGTTTATCGCTGCCTACATCGTCAGCGACGAACAGGTTGACATCAAGGAGTTGAATACCTTCATCGGAAAGCAGAAACCATCCTATATGATTCCTGCAGCAACCATGCAGATAGACAGCATCCCGCTGAACCAGAACCAGAAGGTGAACCGCAAGGCATTGCCGACTCCTGTCGTTCAGGCTGTCGACCACGAATACGTGGAACCCACCAACGAGGTCGAGAAGTTCTTTTGCCAAGTGTTCTGCGATATCCTTTCGATGGAAAAGGCAGGTGCCACCGACAACTTCTTCGAGCTGGGCGGTACCTCGCTCATGGTAACGAAGGTAATCATAGAGGCCGACAAGGCAGGCTACCATGTGGCATACGGCGATGTCTTCACCCATCCTACACCGCGTATGCTGGCGCAGTTCGTGAGCGGAGAGACCTCGACCGATGAGACTGACGTATCGGTGACCGATTTCGATTACACCGGCATTGACGCCTTGCTGCAACAGAATAATATAGATACCTTCCACAAGGGTGAGCGTCAGTCGCTGGGCCATGTCCTACTGACCGGTGCTACGGGCTATCTGGGCATTCATGTGCTGCGCGAGCTCATCGACTCTGATGCTACAACAATCACATGTCTTGTGCGTGGTCAGGACCAGAAGGCAGCAGAGCGCCGACTAAAGAACCTGTTGTTCTACTATTTTGAGACATCGTTTAAGGAACTTATAGGCACTCGACTCTTCGTTGTTAACGGCGACGTGACACAGGACTTTACGGAAATTGTCAATTGTCAATTGTCAACTGTCAACTCTAAAATTGACACCGTCTTTAACTGCGCAGCCAACGTGAAGCACTACTCGAAGGGGACAGACATCGAAGACGTGAATATCGGCGGTGCACAGCGCTGTGTGGAGTACTGTCTGAAGACGGGTGCACGGCTGGTGCACATCTCCACAACCTCTGTGGCCGAAATATGGATAGATCGTGGCGACGGCAGTCAGGTGCCATCGCTAAATGAGCGCAAGCTCTGGTTCGGTCAGTTCCTGGACAACCGCTACATTCACTCTAAGTTCCTGGCCGAACGCCTCGTCCTGGATGCTGTGGTACATCATGGCCTGAGTGCCAAGATAATGCGTGTGGGTAATCTGGCACCGCGCAGTTACGACGGAGAATTCCAGGCCAATTTCAACAGCAATAGCTACATGGGCCGTCTCAAGGTCTTCCACATGTTGGGTTGCTGCCCCTACGACAGTTACGACGAACTGACCGAGATGTCGCCTATAGACCAGACAGCCAAAGCTGTAGTGCTGCTAGCATCCACACCTAAGTCATGCACCGTATTCCAGCCCTTCAATAATCATAGCGAGTTGCTGGGCGACGTGCTCCAACTCATGAAAAAGGTGGGCAGGGAGATACGCTTTGTAGAGAACGGCGAATTCGAGAAGGCCGTTGATGTGGCAGGGCAAGACCCCGAGAAGGCCAAGCTGCTCTCGGCCATTCTGGCTTATCAGGATATAGCCCACGGCCAGAAAGCTGTTATCATAGAGCGCGACAACCACTACACGTGTAACGTGCTGCATCGCCTCGGTTTCCAATGGAGTGATACCGCCTGGGATTATGTAGAGCGTTTGCTCGTAGCCATCAGCGGCTTCGGCTATTTCGACGAAAAGTCGTAAAGACTCTGACAGAGGGGATATTAACATTATTACACAAAATGTTTTGTCCTCTCTGTATTTTTTCGTAACTTTGCCATCAGAGATGGCGAAATTACTCCGTCTCGGCATAAAAAAGATTAAAATCTTTTGTTCTGCTCTCGAATTTTCGTAACTTTGCCACCGATGAAGAAACTAATCATCTTACTACTAACCATCGTTACTGCCTTAACTGTCAGAGCCGATGACTTAGGATTTTCCAAGTTTCATCCTGTTGTGGTAGGTCTTGATCTTGACTATGCTCCATTGCAATATGTTGATCAAGAAGGCTTACCAAAAGGATTAGACGTGGAATTGACCCAGACACTGATGCAACGTCTGAATCTTCCATATACCTATCGTCCTAACACTTGGGAGGCTATTTCTGGCGATGTTCTCAACGGACGTGTCGATTTGGCGATGATGGTCTATTCACCCTATCGCCAGAATATCACCAACTACTCTCGTGCCGTCTTTAGATTGTACTATCAGGTGGTGTATCGCAACAATCATAAGAATGCCGATGATTTCAACATGCGCAACATCAAGGACAAGAAGATTGCCTATATGGCAAGCCGTCCTATCACGGACACTCTGACCAAAGCGGGTGCAGTGCTTGAAGTAGTTCGCGACCTTCCTAGGGCTCTTCAGGATTTGTCAGCTGGAGAATATGATGCTGTGATATGCTTCCGCTATCAAGCGAAATATCATATCAAAAATCTGAATCTGGAGAACTTGACAGCTGAAGACCTGACACTTACTCCTCGTGAATACTGCTATGTCAGTCATAACCGCGATTTGATTAATGCCATAGACCGTGAGCTGCTTAGGATGGAAGAAGATGGTACCATTAACGATATTTATGGCGATTACATTAGCCAATTGAACAGCTTCCAAATACCCCAATGGATATGGTGGCTGATGTCTGCCATTATTACTATCACGCTTCTGTTGTTACTTATCATGCAACACAGGCATAGCAAGCGGCTTCATGTTGAGATGCTAAGGGTCCAAAAGTCGGAACACATGAAGACCGTCTTCCTTGCTAATGTCAGCCATGCCCTACGTACCCCTCTTAATGCTATTATCGGGTTCAGCGAAATGCTCAGCCAAGCAGGCAAGGACGACATTCCTTTCGAAGACCAGCAGCAAATGTTCAAACAGATTAATACCAATGGGCACCAGCTGCTCTATTTTATCAATGAGCTACTAGAACTCTCCAACATTGAAGGAGGCGGACTGCAATTTACACGTGTGACGGCTGAGATTGGAGAACTTATGGAGAAATATAAGGAGGAAGTAGAAAACAAACTGAGCGAAGGCGTTAAAATATGTATCTTAACGCCACATCAAAAATGTGTTGCCAATATCGATGTAGGAATGCTTCGACACATCATGATGCACCTGTTGAGCAATGCCATTCGCCACACCAAGCAGGGCAACATTACCATCCATTATAGAAAAGAAGGTTCTGGAATCTACTTTGCTGTCACAGACACGGGCGAGGGCATATCAAATGAACTGAAGAACAACATCTTTACGCTTCTTAACAATGAACACACATACATACAACAAGAAAACCCTGGACTGGGACTGTCTATCTGCAAATCTATCATCGATACTGTTCACGGCCGTATTGGCATGACGACTGAGGTAGGAAAAGGATCAACTTTCTGGTTCTGGGCACCTTGCAAATTTCAAGACATACAATGAAAAAAACTCTTTTATCACTATTCATCATCTTCAGCCTGCACAGTGCAGCAGAAGACGGTCACCAGCTGTGGTTACGCTATCAACCTGTCAACAAAGTAAAAGTAAGTTGCAACAAGCATTCACCCACCATCGACATGGCACGTCAGGAACTCGAGACCTACTACACAGGCTCTGATATCACCTTGCGTCTTGATACCTCAATGCCTGATGACGATGGCTACCGCTTTGACGGAAGAACACTTTCTGCACGACGGGAGGCAGGACTGTTGTATGGAGCATTTGCTCTTTTACGTGGAGAGAAAATGGAGTCACACCCCGCCTTTAACCTGCGTCTGCTAAACCACTGGGATAACCTAGATGGCAGTATTGAACGAGGTTATGCTGGTGAAAGTATTTTTTGGAATGAGAATAATAGAAAGTGGGATACAGCCCATGAAGAACTCATCAAAGAATATGCACGTGCCAATGCCTCTCTAGGTATCAATGGCACCGTGCTCAACAATGTCAATGCATCACCTAAGATGCTGACCAAGACCTATCTGGAAGAAGTAAAAAAGATTGCAGAAATACTACGACCTTATCATATCACGGTGTTTCTCAGCATTAACTTTGCCACTCCTATGGCATTAAAAGAAACGAAGACAGCAGACCCCTTGGACAAGAGTGTTGCCCGTTGGTGGAAGAAAAAAGCCAAAGAGATTTACAAGCTAATTCCCGACTTTGGCGGTTTTTTGGTCAAAGCGAATAGCGAGGGACAACCTGGTCCTGGGGATTACCATCGCTCGCATGCTGATGGTGCCAACATGCTGGCTGATGCTCTGAAACCTTATGAAGGAATTGTTATGTGGCGCTGCTTTGTTTATGGGGCCAACCATAAGGGCGAAGACCGTGTGAAACAGGCTGTTTCCGAATTTAAACCTTTAGACGGACAGTTCCGCGACAATGTTATTCTGCAGACCAAAAACGGTCCGTTGGACTTCCAACCCCGTGAACCTTACAGTGCAGTATTCGACCAAGTCAAGAAGACACCCAATATGGTGGAACTGCAGATTACACAGGAATACCTAGGACAAAGCCGTCATCTCGTCTATCTGGCTCCCATGTGGAAGGAGTTCTTCTCCTTTGTAAAGCCCACACAACTGAAGGGTATTGCCGGAGTTGCCAACATCGGATTAGACCGTAATTGGTGTGGCCATCACTTCTCTCAGGCCAACTGGTATGCCTTCGGGCGACTGGCTTGGAACCCCTATCTTTCCTCTGAGCAGATTGCTCGGGAATGGCTGAAGCAGACGTTTACCACAGACCAAGGCTTTGTGACACCCATGACACAAGTGATGGAAGAGAGTCGTGAGGCCTGTGTCAACTATATGATGCCGCTCGGTTTACACCATATTTTTAAATTCGATCACCACTACGGTCCTGAGCCCGATGGGTTCATTGCCAGCTACCCGCTAGAATGGTGTCCCGTTTACTATCACAAGGCCAACAAGGACAGTATAGGCTTCGACCGGTCAAGCACTGGCACAGACGCTTCCGGTCAGTATCGTGAAGAGATTGCGCGTACCTATAATAATATAAAGACGTGTCCCGAGAATCTGCTGCTCTGGTTCCACCGCGTACCTTGGTCTTATCGCATGAAAGACGGCTCTACATTATGGGAGTCCTTACAATACCATTACAATCTGGGGGTTATCACCGTTGAAAGGCACTATAACCTTTGGCACACCAAAATGCACCATTATGTGGATGAGCAACGATGGCAAGAGGTGGACGAAAGATTGAAAGACCAACTGCAAAATGCTGGTGAGTGGCGTGATGTCTGCCTAAAGTATTTTGAAGAGGTGAGAGGCGAGAAGTAAGAGGTGAGAGGTGATTAAATTCACTCACCTCTTTTTATAATGCAAACAACTTCTCTAGCGTGCCTGTATAGGTCTCGATAGATAAACGCACACTGTCTGGACGATCCTGGGGAAGCAGTATGCTGACATACCGGCGATTAGTATAATATTCCGGGGCATCACCTTGACTATGCAACAGACGATAATAAGCCGTACGTGTCTGATCAGGATTGACCAGAATAGTATCAAGGCTGAGTCCCAAGGCGTGAACACCTTCCGAATCATCCACATGACCATTTTTAAGCAACAGCCCCATGTTGATATACTTACCGTTTCTGGTGAGCCATAAACTTTCCACGCCAAGAGGGTCCTGAGGCTGTTCTTTGAAATGCCAATGCGTTATAGGGTGCAATACGCCCATTTGCCCAACAGCCACAACTTCAGCTTCACCTTGGGTTGTTTTATTAAAATAGATTATAGCGCGATAGGTGGTATCCGGGCGTTCAATCCATGAGGATGACACAAGAGTTGCCGTTTTATACTGCTCACCTTCATCAGTCAGGAAACTCACAACCTGCTTTTGGTTGTTGATGGTGAGCTCCGCGAAGTCACCCTGCATCTGTGAATACTTTCCCTCACCCTTGTCATAGCTGTCCGTTTCGCAGGAGGCAAAAAGCAAGAAACCTAAAGCCAAAGGCAGGTAACTAGCGAAAAGAGAAGAGAGACAAGAGAAAAAATTATGATTCCTTTCTTTCATTTCCTTCATTTCTCAAATAGTTTTTCAACGGATTAGCATACATCGTAAGCAGTCGCTCACGGAGGAAAGCCTCATCCTTATTGGGGATATTGATTTTAGCCAGTTGACCCTGAAGATAGCGTTCGAAGCGCTCTACATCCTTTGCTGTATAATGATTTGAGAAATCAGAATGTTCTAGAAGATCCAAAGCAATATAGTTGCAAGGATAAAGCCGGTAGTTACGATGCAACTCGTTGTCAATGCGCTGGCTGAGCTGTGCAAAGAATTCGTTTTTAGGCAGAGAGGCTAATTCGTCTATCCATACATTGATAGGAAGGGCACATTGATAGTGTACACGTCCCTTATATCCGAAGATACCCGTTTTCATGTTGTCCAAGTCATCCTGCTTGCTCTTCTTGAAACTTGGATTGTCACGCTTTTGTTGGAATTCCTGTGCTTTCAGATAATCGCAAGGGTCATACTCGTAGCTAATGGTCAACGGCACAATATTCAGGTCACGCAACTTGTCGGCAAAACTACCTTCACCTCCCATAGCCAACATCTTCAACACTGAGTCCTGCGTATGGTCGCTAGAATCTTTAGCACGTCCCTCACGCTGAGCAATCCAGATATTCTCGCGCTTTTGTGTAACTGCATAATGGATATAACTACTCATCAGTTGCGAGGAGCGCATCATCTCGTGGGCCGTCAATCCACGACGCACAGTGAATGCCTTGTTCATGCGCACCAATCGCTTAATCCAAGGATATATTAAGAGATTGTCGCCAATGCCTATCTCGACAGTAGTGGGATAGCCATGATCGACAAGCATCACGTCAAGGAAGGCAGAATCGAGTACAATATCACGATGATTCGAGAGAAAAGTGTATCGCCCATCAAGGTGAGAAGTTAGAGGCGAGAGTGGAGAAAGGAGCGGAGAGGTACGCAAAGCTTTATCGTCAAACGAGCAACCATCCGTATGTTTGCGGATGATGTATCGCACCACGGGTTTCATGAACCGCTGTTGGAAATCGAGCGGTGTCTTCACACCCACAAAGGCCATTTTCAGAAGCCCATTACGTATCACCTTGGGCAGCCAGGGAGCAAAGCCCTTCAGCAACAAGGAAAACTGACGGTCGTTTATTAAATCGTCAAAGGCTTGCTTCATCTCGCCGGGCTCATAAGGCCGTATCTCGTCAAATTCCTTCATATCCATAGCAATAGCCAATACTTCACACTTTTAGAACTGGTTTTCTACAATATCTGCCAACACATCTTTCATCTCCAGGCCTGCTGCACGCACCTGCTGAGGAATAAAACTAGTGGGTGTCATTCCTGGAGTTGTATTTACCTCAAGCATCCAAATCTTGCCCTCCTTGGAAATGATATAATCTATTCTAATAATTCCGTTACAGTGTAGGATGTCATAGATGTAACTGGTAATCTCTCGGACACGACGGGTAACCTCATCGGACAGACGGGCGGGCGTAATTTCCTGAACCTGCCCATTATATTTGGCGTCAAAGTCGAAAAATTCGTTATTCGTAACCACCTCTGTAGCAGGGAGCACCACCGACTTCTCCCTTGTCTTATACACACCAATGGAAATCTCAGTACCCTCCAAATATTGTTCCACCATAATTTCGTCGCTCTCAAGCATGGCCTTGCGAATGGCAGGAGCCAACTGGTCCTTGTTCTTTACCTTAGAAACACCAAAGGACGATCCGTCAGCAGCAGGCTTTACAAAACAGGGCATGCCTATACGACGCTCTATCTCATCATCACTCACAAGTTGCTCATTACCTTGACGAATCAGCAGCGAATCGGCTACAGCTACACCATATCCTCGCAAATATTGGTTCAGCACAAATTTATTAAACGTCATAGCCTCTACCAACACACCACTGGTGGAATAAGGTATGTCCACCAAATCCAGATAACCCTGCAGAATACCATTCTCACCAGGGGTTCCGTGAATAGTAATGTAGGCATAATCAAAGAGCTTGGCCTTACCATCCTCCACGAAGGAAAAATCATTTCGGTCAATGCGGGCCGTTGTACCGTCGGGCAATTCTACATGCCAGTCCTGTCCCTTCACATCTACAATATAAACATTGTATCGCTCTTTGTCGAAGAACGAGAAGATACCTTGTGCTGAGCGAAGTGATACATCGTGTTCAGAAGAGTCGCCACCACAGATGATGGCAATGTTGCGTTTTAACTGTTTCATGACTATATGTATGATTATTCTGTTTTTATATTACTATATTTACGCCATTTTTCCAAGAGAGCTTGCATATCGTCTGCCAAAGGGCTGGTAAAATCCATCTGCTCATGTGTGGCAGGATGAACAAAACCAAGTGTTTTGGCATGTAGAGCCTGACGACTGCATAGTTTGAGGCAGTTCTGAATATAGGCTTTGTAAGACGCTGTACGCTCACCACGCAAGATCTCCATGCCCCCATAGCGTTCATCGGCAAACAGTGGATGACCTATATGTTTCATGTGCGCTCTAATCTGATGAGTACGACCTGTCTCCAGACGGCATTCCACCAAAGTGGTATAGCCATAGCGTTCCAGCACGCGATAATGGGTTACTGCCGATTTTCCAATGTCTGAACCCGGAGGAAATACTGCCATACGCTGACGATCCTTAGGGTCACGTCCTATGTTTCCTTCAATACGTCCAGTATCCTCTGTAAAGTTGCCCCATACCAGTGCTTGATAAGAGCGGTGGGTGTCGTGGTTGAAGAACTGGGCCCCCAGTTCCGTCTTGGCTTCAGGGGTTTTTGCCACCACTAATAATCCACTAGTATCCTTGTCAATACGATGCACCAAGCCCACACTAGGGTCATTAGGGTCATAAGAGGGTATATGCCGCAAATGCCATGCTATGGCATTCACCAGGGTTCCGTGGAAATTTCCCACCCCTGGGTGTACCACCATGCCTGCCGGTTTATTGATAACCATCAGTTGGTCATCTTCATACACTACATTCAATGGAATATCCTCAGGCTCTACCTTTGTATCGTGGTGCGGGTGATCCAGCATGAGTGTCACAATGTCGCCTGGACGCACTTTGTAGTTGCTTTTTACAGGGATACCATTAACCTGTATGAACCCTGCATCAGCCGCCTTCTGAATCCTATTACGTGAAGAATGTGGCAGATGTTCCGCCATATACTTGTCTATCCGAACAGGAACCTGCCCATGATCAACCTCCATGCGCATGTGCTCATAGAGTTGACCATCGGTTACTGTCGGCTCCCCTACTTCCAAGTCGTCTTCCAATAATTCGATATCGTCCAGATCCTCTATCATCTCTCTCCTTCTGTTAGTTTACGGGCGGTTCTTTTACTTCCTCAAACTCGTCCATCTCACCTGGCTGTCCTACATACTCCAAGGAATCGGTGTCGTCCAAAGTTCCGCGACCAACCATCAAGGTCAGCGGTTCATCAATAGCTATACGATCGCCATTAGCTATTCTGCGTCCACGACATAAGATACCATATACCCAGTCCTTTTCGCCGGAAATCATCAATGGTGGTGTTAAGCGGAATCCTATGGCTGTGAGGCGGGCTTCTGCCTCGCGAAGACTCGAATTGTCCACAATATCGGGAATGGCAAATGTGGGGGAATGAGGCGAATTAACTGTTACATAGATAACATGTCCTTGCTTCACTTTTTGACCAAAGGTGGGTGTCTGCGCCAAAATACTATTTGCTGGCAATTGCTTGTTGTAGCCCGAATCTGTCACTTCAATTTTTAATCCTTTGGCCTCCAATAGGCGATAAGCCTTGTCATAGGACTGACCCTTCAAGTCAGGTACGGGAATAGCTTCTCCGTGGTGAGTGTAATAGTCTAGTCCGAAGCCTATGCCTATACATAGCAAGATTACTACAAACACCATAGCTATCAAATGGCGTACTATATAATTGCGGAACAGTTTTCCTAAGAATTCTTTCGCTTTCATTGGTTTACATTGTATATTGTGGAGCAAAATTACAAAGAATTCTCGACACAACAAAAAAATTGGGTATATTTCTATGAAAACATACCCAATTCTTATCACTGAGACTCGTCGTCAGGATTACTTTCCGTGATGCTCGTCAGATACAGTTAACTTCTTACGACCCTTTGCGCGACGCGAAGCCAGTACGCGACGACCATTCTTAGTTGCCATGCGCTCGCGGAAGCCATGCTTGTTCACGCGGCGGCGATTGTGTGGCTGAAATGTTCTTTTCATTGTTCTATCTTATTTTATTTGTTGTTATTCGACAATATCTCCCTTTAGAAATTGGAGTTTCGGGCTGCAAAATTACATAATTATTTCGAAATACGCAAGTTTTTTTGCAAAATTTCTCATTTCTCATTTCTCATTTCTCATTTTTTTTGTACCTTTGCAGCCGAAAAAGCGAATATACATTATTAAATAGTACTATTTTTATGATTAATTCACAAGACATTAAGAAAGGAACCGCCATTCGTATGGACGGAGCCATTTGGGTTTGCATTGATTTTCAGCATCGCAAGCCTGGTAAGGGTAACACCATCATGAACATCAAAATGAAGAACGTTACCGACGGTCGTGTATTGGAGCGCCGTTACAATATTGGTGAAAAGTTGGAGGATGTTGTCATTGAGCATCGCGACTATCAGTATCTGTACGAGGATCAGGAAGGTCGCATTTTCATGAATCAGGAGACTTTCGAGCAGATTCCCATTGCCAACGACCTCGTTATCGGTCACGAATATATGAAAGAAGGTGATGTAGTATCCGTTGTCAGCGACACTACAGACGGCACCATTCTTTACGCTGAGATGCCCGTAAAGACTATTCTTCGCGTTACCCATTCCGAGCCAGGCATTAAGGGTGACACCGCTACAAACACCCTGAAGCCCGCTACACTGGAAACAGGTGTTGAGGTTCGCGTACCTCTGTTCATCAACGAGGGCGACCTGATTCAGGTTGACACTCGCGACGGCTCTTATCTGGCTCGCGCAAAAGAATAATGAGATATTCTATTATTGTTCCTGTTTACAATCGCCCCGACGAAGTGGACGAGTTGCTTGAGAGCCTCTGCTCTCAAACACTAAAAGACTTTGAGGTAGTAATTGTAGAGGACGGATCAAAAATCACATGCAAGGATGTTTGCGACAAATACGCAGACATCCTTGATTTGCATTATTATTACAAGGAGAATTCCGGACCTGGACAAAGTCGCAACTATGGTGTTGAGCGTGCGAAAGGTGAGTATGTCATCATTCTTGATTCCGATGCCGTAACACCCACAGGCTATATTCAAGCCATCGACAGCGAACTTCAACGACAACCATCCGATGCCTGGGGAGGTCCTGATGCAGCCCATGAGTCTTTCTCGGACATCCAGAAAGCCATATCCTATGCCATGACTTCTTTCTTCACTACTGGAGGCATCCGGGGAGGTAAGAAGCAACTTGACAGATTCTATCCCCGATCCTTCAACCTTGGCATTCGCCGCGAGGCTTATCTGCAACTAGGTGGATTCTCCAAGACACGTTTCTCTAAGATGTCGCTTTATGGCGAAGATATTGACTTCTCCATCCGCATCTATAAGGCCGGTTACACATGCCGTCTTTTCCCAGAAGCATGGGTATGGCACAAGCGTCGTACCGACTTCCGCAAGTTCTGGCGTCAAGTATATAATAGCGGCTATGCACGTATCAATCTATGGCGCATGTATCCAGAAGCGCTAAAGCCTGTCCATGCCCTACCCTCTTTGTTTACCTTAGGAGTGGCAGGTTTGTTGGTGCTTGCTCCATTCACCTGTGGGTGGTCGTTAGTTCTCATCATGCTCTATGCCCTGCTCATACTTGTCGATTCCACTATACAGAACAGCAGCTTAAAAGTGGGTATCCTTTCTATTGCTGCCGTCTTTGTGCAGCTCATAGGCTATGGCATAGGCTTTTTAGAATCGCTTGTTAGCGGAAAGATGCGATAAAGCATGCATAAGTTAAGCATCAATCAATGGGCAGAAGAAGACCGACCTCGTGAGAAACTCATGCGGTTGGGTGCTTCTGCGCTCAGCGATGCTGAACTGCTAGCCATCCTCGTTGGTTCCGGTTCAACGAAAGAGGATGCCCTTACACTGATGAAGCGTATATTAGCCGATTGCAACAATAACCTAAACACACTAGGCAAGATGACCCTTCGCCAGTTGTGCGAGTACAATGGTGTTGGTGAAGCAAAGGCTATAACTATTCTGGCCGCCTGTGAACTGGGGAAGCGCCGGCAGATGGAATCACCGGAAGAACGCCCTGATTTAGGAACTGCTACTCGCATTTATAACCACATGCACCCCATGATGCAAGACCTTGACGTGGAAGAATTCTGGCTTCTGCTGATGAATCAGAACTACCGCCTAATCAAGAAGGTTCGCATTTCGCATGGAGGCATTACAGAGGTGGCTGTCGATATCCGCATTATCATGCGCGAAGCGGTGTTAGCCAACGCTACCATTATAGCTGTTTGCCACAACCACCCTTCAGGCAGTCTGCGACCAAGTCAGCAGGACAACCAGCTAACCAACAACCTCAAGAGTGCCTGCGACGTGATGCGCATCCACTTCCTTGATCACGTCATCATAACCGATGGTTATTATTTCAGCTACCATGAAAGTGGACGCTTGTAATTAAACAAGGAAAAATTTGGCATTACGCTTTGCTTTTCGTACCTTTGCAAGCAAAAATAAATAACACACTATCTAAAAAGAGAAAAACAAAAATGAAGAAATATGCAATCATCATGCTGACCGTGCTGGGTTTGGCCTCATGTAGCGATAAGAAATTCCATGTGGAGGGAGAGATAACAGAGGCGAAGGACTCAGTGCTCTATCTGGAGAATGTGGGCATCAGCGAGATAAATGCCGTTGACTCTGCTAAACTCGAAGCCGATGGAAGTTTTAAGTTCAGCGGTGAAGCTACTGAAGCACCCGAGTTCTATCGCCTGCGTATCGCTGACCAGATCATCAACATTGCCATAGACTCCACAGAGACTATCAACGTGAAGGCTTCCTATCCAAAGATGGCTACTGAATACGAGATAAGCGGTTCAGAAAACTGCCAGAAAATCAAGGAGTTGGCAAAGAAGCAGATGGAACTGCAGCGCAAGGCAATTCTCATCAGTAGCGATGAGGGGCTTACGGTTGACGAGTCGAATGATAGCATATTAGGACTAATACGTCAATATAAGCAAGACGTAAAGTCTCAATATATATTCCCTGACCCTAGCAAGTCGTATGCCTACTTCGCTCTTTTCCAGACATTGGGCAACATGCTCCTTTTCAACCCACGTACTGACAAGGACGATATCAAGGCGTTTGCTGCTGTTGCTACTAGCTGGGACACTTACTATCCCAATGCAGAACGAGGAGCCAACCTCCACAACATAGCCATAGAGGGTATGAAGAACATCCGCATTAATGAAGCGAAGCAGGCACAAAGCATAGATGCCAGCAAAGTGCAAACTACAGGTCTGATAGACATAGCACTCGCCGACAACAAGGGTAAGGTGCGTCACTTGACGGAACTGGTCGGCAAGGTAGTATTGCTAGATTTCCATGTATTTTCTACCAACGAGTCACCAGCTCGCATTCTGATGCTTCGCGAGCTATACAACAAATACCACAATGCAGGTTTGGAAATCTATCAGGTAAGCCTGGATCCAGATGAGCATTTTTGGAAACAGCAGACCGCTGCATTACCTTGGATTAACGTCCGTGAGAATGCCGGTATAAATTCTACTACGTTACGCATCTACAACGTGCAGGCTGTTCCTGAGTTCTTCTTAATAGACCGAGGCAATAATCTCGTAGGTCGCTCTCAGACTATCAAAGATTTGGAACAAGCTATCAAGAACCTGCTGTAATTACATTGAATAGAAAGCCGATAGTAATTCCTGTTTAAAATTCTTGCTGATTTTCAGCTCACGGTTATCATCTAAAGGTTCATTCAGGATGCATGTCGCATCCTGAATTTTCTTTATATTGTTAATATTGACGATATAACGCTTGTGAATCTGCACAAAATCGGTGGAGTAATTCAGAATAATATCTGACGTGGTACGATGGCGAAGCATATAATTCTCCCCATTCATGCAAACCACCTCCCAAACCTTGCGTTCCTGATTGTAACGGAAGAAGGCACACTCTGCCAAACGGAGCGTCAGATGTTCGTTCAGGGCATTTACCACTAAGATTAGAGGCAGATGATTCTCTGAGTTAACCACTTGTGGAATTCCTTTCAGTTTGTTTTCATAGTATCTGGTCATTATCTGGCTCAACTCCTGCTTCGAAAGTGGTTTCAGCAGATAATCGAAGGCCTCACGGCGAATAGCCTCCAACATATACTTGTCGTATCCTGTGTAGAAAATAACTTTTGCCTCTGGCTTCAGTTCACTACGTATCATCGTACAGAACTCCAGTCCGGACATAGTAGGCAATTCTACATCCAAGAAGATCAGGTCTGGTTCCGTATTGACTATCTTGGCAAACCCCGTCTCTGCATCACCTGCAGTTCCTACTACTTCCACAGAATAATCTTGCTCCAACATGTTGCGTAGCAATTTAACGGCTTCGAAGTTGTCGTCTATGATGAAAACCTTCGTCAGTTTCTGTTTGTTCATATCTTTGTAAAATTGTAGTTATAATCATCGGGGAGCAGTAACCAAGAACGGCAACCATCAGGGATATTGCCTATTCCGAAAGTGATTTGCTGTTGGTTGCGCTCATTCAGCATTAGGATAGTCTGGCGGACTACGCGCATTCCAGTATGTTCCTGATAAGTAGAGTCAAGCCCCTGGCCATTGTCTATCACTTCAACCAGTGTGGCATTTTCCTTTCTGCTGATGCGAACAGTCAGCATTCCACCTTGACGCTTCAAGCCGTGCTTGATAGCATTCTCAACATATATCTGAATGGTCATAGCAGGCAACTTAACAGCCTGAAGATTCACATTTTTTCCTATCTCCTTTTCGTAAAACAGTGCCAAGGGCATTTGCTGGCGTTCTATATCTACATAGTAATCAACGAACGACAGTTCCTCCGCCAATGTGGTTTCCAGCATATCGGCCTGTTCGATGCCTCGACGTAACAATTGAGTCAAAGACTCCAGATTCACCTTGCGCCCTTCCATTTGTGCCAGCATCTCATGAGTCAAGGCATTGTAGATAAAGTGAGGCGTGATACGGTTGCGGGTATTCTCCATGCGCATTCCCACTATCTGTTGTCTGACTTCCATGTTGTGCAGTTTCTGGCGTCTTCGCCACTCCAAGATGAACATGCATAACAGCCCGATAGTCAGCGAGGAAACTGCGAACAAGGCCCATGCCAACCGTCCCTTCATGCGTTCATAATCTATCGTATGCTCTTGCGCCAACAGACGTTTGTCGTGATTATATTGTAACATGCGAGTGCTCATCTGCATCCTGATATAGGCATTCTGTATCGAGTCGTTCAAGGAATGCAGCTGCTGGTGTGCCTCATAGGCACACTGGTAGTTGCCCGTCTGCCTCATCACCTGCTCCACAGCCTTCAGTCGCAACAACTTAGCAGCAGGAATCGAGACATCGGAAAATTCACAATGGTTAACCATCTGCAGTGCCTGCTGGGTATGTCCTTCCAGCAGAGTCAGTTCAATCCTTTCCGTCTCTAAATAATATAAAGGAGGGAGTAAATTGACTTTGCGGAAAAAGCTGTCGGCTTCTGCTATCATAACGCGGGCAGGATCTGCCTGTCCCAGACATACATAAATCTCGCCCAGATTAGTCAGTGCCGTATAGTAGTCCCATTTCCTGTTCTCTTCGCCCTTGACCAGCTCTGCTGCCTTGATAAAACAGTCGCGGGCCAAACTGTAATGCTGTTGGAAATAATGGTCGTTACCCAGATTATTATAATAGATAAACTGGTCACCCTTGTTCATCTGCTCTACCAACTCTCCCGTCTTATGCCACCAATATCCACTGTTCTGATAGTCAGCCATAAAAGTATAGGCAGTACTGATGCCCAGCATGAGCGGAATCTTCATTTCATCAGCCAATCCTGACGAATCTGCCGTCTCCAATGCCAACATGTAACCATCAACACTATGGTCTAACTGTCCCAATTGTCGATAGAAGTCTGCCCGATTAGCCATTGCCAGAATGCGTAACTCGTCCACACCGCTTAGTCCATTCATCTCCGCAATGGCACGCTCGGTATAGAACAATGCAGAGTCTGGCATACCTTTGATAGCTGAGAACCATACACCTTTCGCCTTTAACCATTCTGCCCGCAATCGCCTCATGGGGTCACTATGGTCATTCTCATGCTGTTGCAGATAAAGAGCAGCCTGCCGACTCTTTGCTTCCATCGAGTCACCCTGCATACGACTATACCACATCTTCATCGAGTCCATCGTCTGCTGCATAGGCATCATTTGCTGACGACCTTCATGACAGGCCGTCAGCAATAATATACAGGTAGTAATTAGTATCAATAGTTTGATTTTCAAAAATGTAGCTCTCATTGACTTAATTTGCATGCAAATATACAAAAAAATATTCTCTTTTCCAACCATTTCAGGACAGGAAAAATAACTTACCACATGAGAGCAAACCATTGTTATACACCTTTCGTCGCCAACTTTATCCCTCTTATCCCGTCTATTCTCCGTTTGTCTTATTTCATCAACTTCTCTTATTCTTTTGATATTAGAACACAAGAAAAGAGGTATTAATACTTACAATTGCTATCATTAATGTTTGCAACTGTTACCTTTAATGCTAGCAATTGTTTTCATTAATAGTAGAAATAACAGGGTTTCAATGTATGATTAATAATGTAAAGTAATTTCTCTTATTGGATAAAGAGCCTAGCCATCTAAAATTTCCTCTTAGCCCTAAGAAAAATTTTTCCCTGCCTAGGAAAAAAGTTTTTTATAGTTAGGGAACAAAAAAGAGGTTATTAGGCTTGTAAAGGAAATTTACGACCCCTCTATCGTTTTCCGCTCAAAAAAAGAGTGTTACATGGAGCCATATTTTATATGTTTTTTGAAGAAATATGCGTAAACCGCAATTTTTTTTGTATCTTTGCGCTCAAATAGTAAATAAAAGCCTTATGAGACGATTTTTTCTTTTTGCAGCATTAGTTTTCACGTTGACAGCAGCAGCTCAGTTGCAGGTGGAAACCCAACGACAATATCTGAGTGGTCATGGTTGTGACGATATGGTGCAGTGGGACTTCCAATGTACAGACGGTCGCAATAGCGGCAAGTGGACGAAGATTGGTGTGCCCTCCTGTTGGGAACTACAGGGATTTGGCACCTATCAGTATGGCATGCGCTTCTATGGCAAGGCCACCCCAGAGGGTATTGCCGACGAGAAGGGCCTTTACAAGCATGAGTTCACACTGCCTAAGGAGTGGGCTGGCCGACAGATTCAGCTGGTCTTTGAGGCAGCCTTTACTGAGATTCGTGTGCAGATCAATGGTCGCAAGGCAGGCAACGGCACCTATCAAGGCGGCTTCACCCGGCATACCATTGATGTCTCCGACCGCGTCTTCTTCGGCAACAAGAAAAATCGTCTTGAGGTGGAGGTGCTGAAGGAGAGCAGTGTGCCACAAGTGAACTTGGCTGAGCGCCGTGCCGACTACTGGAACTTCGGCGGCATCTGGCGTCCTGTGTTTATCATTTCCAAGCCTGCACAGAACATCCAGCGTGTGGCTATTGATGCCAAAGGCAATGGTCACTTCATGGCTGATGTATTCCTGAACCGTGCCGTCCCTGCCAGTTCTGTGAGCGTAGATATCATTGATGCCAATGGGAAGACAGTAGGAAAAAGTTCCGCTCTTCCCATCAGCAGCGACCAGGCGAAGGTCGATTTCAGCGTGAAGGGCGTCCAGGCGTGGAATGCCGAACAACCCTACCGCTATACCGCCGTCTTTACATTAAAAGATCAACAGGGTAAGACCCTCCATGTGGAGCGACAGAAGTTCGGATTCCGCACGATAGAATATCGCCATTCTTACGGAATGAGAAATGAGGCTGGCGCACATGTCTATGGCTGTAAGGAGGACGGACTGTTCATCAACGGCCAGAAGGTCATTGTGAAGGGTGCCAATCGCCACTCGTTCCGTCCTGAGACGGGTCGCACCCTGTCAAAGCAGAAGAACATCGAGGATGTGCTGCTGATTAAGAGCATGAACATGAACGCTGTGCGCCTGTCGCACTATCCTGCCGACCCAGAGTTCCTGGATGCCTGCGACTCGTTGGGTCTCTATGTGGAATGTGAGATGCCCGGCTGGCATTGGGCTCACGAGACCATCATCGGCTCGCAGATTGTCGAGGAGATGGTGCAACGAGACGTTAACCACCCGAGCATCATCTTCTGGAGCAATGGCAACGAGGGCGGCTTCAACTACGAGCTGGAGCCTTACTTCACCAAGAACGACCCACAGAAGCGCGTGGTGCTCTATCCGTGGGCTAACCGCAACGGCTTCGAAACCAAGCACTACCGCTCATGGGGTGAGACAGCAGAGTATATGCGCCAGAAGGAAATCTTCATGCCAACAGAGTTCCTGCACGGATTGTATGACGGAGGTCACGGAGCCGGACTGAAAGACTACTGGAAGCTGATGATGTCGAATCCCCGTTGTGCGGGTGGTTTCCTGTGGGACCTGATGGACCAGGGGGTTGTTCGCACAGACATGAACAATATCGTGGACTGCATGGGCAACTTCGGCTCTGATGGTATCGTAGGTCCACACATGGAGAAAGAAGGTTCGTTCTATACCATCCGCGAGGTGTGGAGTCCTGTGCAGGTCTTGTATTTTGACAGCGGTGCATTCACCATTCAGAACTGCTATAACTTTATCAACCTGAAAGACTGCCAGTTCAGCTATCGGCTACTCCAGATGCCTGATTATGGAGAGACGGAGGTCAAGGTTATCAAGGAAGTGAAACTCCCCTCGCCTGATGCTGCACCAGGTGAGAAAGCCCAACTGAAGATAGAAAGAACAGATGCCGACGTGATAGAGTTGAAAGCCATAGACCCCTATGGAAAGGAAATATTCACATGGGGCCACAAGCATTGGACAAAACATGGCCACTTCAACAAGCCCTATCTGAATGAGAACACCCAGAAATATTCTTATACAGAGGACGATAACCAACTGATGGTTCAGAACGGCACTCGTCAATACACCTTCTGCAAGAAGACAGGTCGGCTGATGCAAGTAATGGTCAACGGCAAGAAGCTGTCGTTTGGCAACGGCCCTCGCTTTGTTGCTGCGAAGCGTGCCGACCGTTCGGAAGATGGTTTCTATAACCATGACGACAAGGAGGCCTTCCAGAAGAAGACCGATTATACAGAATATGCCGACCAGGGTGCCTTTGCAGGCTTTGCTTTCAGCGATAGCACGCTGGTGGCTGAGTATCGTCACGGTTCGTTGCAGAAGGTGACCTATCGCTTCCTTGGCGATGGTGGTCTGTATATGAATGCCGACTACTACTTCAATGGCGTTGTCGATCTGATGGGTATCTGTTTCGACTATCCCGAGCAGCAAGTGAAGAGCAAACAATGGGTAGGCAAAGGACCATATCGAGTGTGGAAGAACCGCATGGAAGGTCCACAGCTGGGTTATTGGCAGAACAACTATAACGACCCCATTCCTGGCGAGTCGTTTGAATATCCGGAGTTCAAGGGCTACTTCTCCAACGTCTCATGGATGCAACTGACGACAACAGAAGGCAAGGTGGGCATTGAGACCCTCGACGGGAAGATAGGTATCTATACTCCACGCGACGGGCGCGACCACCTGCTTTACACCCTGCCCGAAACGGGCATCAGCATCCTGAGAGCCATTCCTGCCGTTCGCAACAAGGTGAACACTACCGACCTCAACGGTCCGTCCGCACAGCCTTTCTGGAGCAAAGGAAAGGGACGTCTTAATGCCATTTTGAGATTTGAATAATGAATACAACAAATTATATGAAACGACTTTTTTATTTCGCATTTCTCATCACTTATTTCTCACTTCGTGTCAGTGCTGCAGACACGGAAAAGCCCTGGACATTCTGGTATTGGATGTACGGAGCTGTGTCGGAACAAGGTATCAAAGCCGACCTGAAAGCCATGAAGGAGGTGGGCCTGGGAGGTTGCTACCTGATGCCTATCCGCGGAGCAGAAGAGCACCCCGAGTATCAAGGCAATGCCAATGCCATGAGTGACAACTTCTGGCGGATGGTGGATTACGCCTTAGAGCAAGCAGATGAACTTGACCTGAAAATGGGTATTCACATCTGCGATGGATTTGCATTGGCTGGCGGTCCTTGGATTAAGCCAGAGGAATCTATGCAGAAAATAGTATTCTGCGATACGATAGTCCGAGGAGGGCAACATCGGTTTAAGATGCCAAAGCCTCAACACTATCAGGACTATTACAAAGACATTGCTGTATATGCTGTCAACGTATCCGACCTTAATCAGGAAAGTTTTGCCATGAGATATGCTGACCTACAACAGAAATATTCCCCAAGCAATGTCAAGAAAACAACCTACTCGTCAGAGGTTACTATCAACGACAAAGGCGTCTATTGTGCAGACAAAGCCTGCTGGATACAATACGAACTGCAGAAGCCTGCATTGATATTTAATGTGGAGATAGAACCATCGGGCACCAATTTCCAAAGTCAGCGCCTCAACATCAAAGCATCTGACGACGGTGTTATCTTCCGTGAGGTGATGCAGCTGACTCCACCAAGACAGGGATGGCAGAACACTGGCTACAATACCACATTCAGCATTCCTCCCACTCGCGCCAAGTATTTCCGTTTCGAATGGAGACCAGCAGGTACAGAACCTGGTGCAGAAGACTTGGATGCCGCTAAATGGAAACCCGTGTTGCGAGTGAAAAACATCCGTTTAGGCACTGTTCCCGCTATTGACAACTGGGAGGGAAAAGCAGGCTTGGTATGGCGCATTGCCCCTGACATGCCTGCTGAGCACCTGAACCGCAAACAGCGCACCCACCTCTACCAGATAACTACCACACAGATGAAAGGTGATATGTTAGACCTGAATCTGATGGGTGGCACTTGGCGTATTATCCGTATGGGCTATACCTCAACAGGGCATACCAACGCTACAGCAGGTGGTGGCAAGGGACTTGAGTGTGACAAGTTCTCACCCAAGGCTGTCCAGAAACAGATAGAGAACTGGTTCGGCAAATTCATGCAGCGTCCCCATCATGATGTCATCAAATACATGCATGTAGATTCGTGGGAATGTGGTTCACAGAATTGGTCACCGACTTTTGCCGAAGAGTTTGCTCGCAGACGAGGCTACAACCTACTGCCGCTGTTGCCGGTAATGGCTGGTGTGGCTATCGACAATGCCGAGGTGATACTTCGCGACATTCGCAAAACCATTGACGAATTGAAGAACGAGGCATTCTTCGCTACTGTGGCTGAGATGGCCCACAAGTATGGCGTGAAACTTTCGTGCGAGAATGTGGCTCCCACTATGGTTTCTGACGGTATGAAGCATTATAAATATACGGACATGCCTATGGGAGAATTCTGGCTGAACTCACCCACACACGACAAGCCCAACGACATGCTTGATGCTATCAGTGGCGCACATATCTATGGCAAGGATATTATTCAAGCCGAGGGATTCACAGAGGTTCGTGGCGTATGGGACGAAACACCTGCTATGGTGAAGCCCATATCGGACAGGAACTTCGCACTGGGTATGAACCGTCTCTTCTTTCATGTGAACACCCACAACCCTTGGCTCGACAAAAAGCCAGGAATGACGCTTGATGGCATAGGACTTTTCTTCCAACGCGACCAGACTTGGTTCCCTGAAGCTAAATCGTTCGTGAAGTATATCACTCGTTGTCAAAAGCTCTTGCAAAAAGGAAAACCCGTAGTGGATATCGCTGTATATACAGGTGAGGAAATACCCTGTCGGGCGTTTACTCCTGACAAGCTCGTAAAGATACTGCCAGGATTATTTGGTGCAGAAAGGGTTGCCTCAGAGAAAAAACGTCTTGCCAATGCAGGACTGCTCATGGAAGAGTCGCCCGTTGGTGTTAAGCACTCTGCTGCCATCTTTGACCTGAAGGACTGGATCAATCCACTTCACGGATACCAATACGACTCTATGAACAAGGACGTCTTGCTATATCCATCTTTTAACTATAAGGTGTTGGTAATACCTGAAGGTGTTCTGGTATCTCCAGAAGCACAGAAACGAATCAACGAGCTACGCAACCAAGGGGTAATGGTTATCGACAAGCCTTATCAGGATGCACAATTAAAAGGTATTACCCCAGATGCGGTATTGCCCGAAGGCATTGCGTTTACCCATCGCTATGATAACGGACAGGACATCTATTTCCTTTCGAACCAAACAAATAAGGAACAGACCTTCACTCCTTCATTCCGTCAACAGCATGGGAACGGAATACTTTACTATCCCCAGACGGATGATACCTACAATTTTAAGGGCTCTGTAACGTTGGCTCCTTATGAGTCTGCCTTCGTCTCCTACGGGGGATATTCTAATTCCCAGCCTGGGGAAAAAGAATTCCCTGCCTGGAAACAGGGTGTCTCAAAACTGGATGCTGGTGGAAACACATTTGATATCACCTTCAAAGAAAGTGGTATTACGCTGAAAAATCAGCAACTCTTTGATTGGAGCAAGCATCATGATGATAAGATACGCTATTTCAGCGGACATGCTCTCTATAAAATCACATGGCCTCTGAAGGAGAAAAAGGTTCTGAAGAAGCGTGCCTGGCTCTCATTTCCTAACGTGAAGGATATTGCCCATGTGTGGGTGAACGGCAAAGACTGTGGCATTGCATGGACGGCTCCCTATGAAGTAGAGATTACCGGTGCCTTGAAAAAGGGCAATAACAAAATAGAGATAGAGGTGGTAAACACATGGCACAATGCCCTGCGTGGAGCTGATCAGGGTAAGGCACCATACAACGGCATTTGGACAAATGCCAAATACCGCACTAAAGGTGATGCGCTATTACCTGCCGGACTGATTGAGTCACCTGTCATCTTGACTACCGTAAAATAATAATAGATTATGAGAAAAATTCTTTGCGCCTTTGTGGCACTGATAGCCCTCACAGCTGATGCCAAGGTTGTATTACCCAAGTTTTTCAGCGACAATATGGTATTGCAACAGCAGACGGAATGTTATATTTGGGGTAAGGGTGAGCCCGGCTCCAAAGTCATTATCAGCACTTCGTGGGACAAGAAATCACATAGTGTTCCTGTCAACAAGGATGGACACTTTGGTGTCAAGGTAACGACACCTAAAGCAGGTGGTCCTTATTTCATTGGCTTCAAAGACCGAGACTATGTACAACTGAACAACGTCATGATTGGTGAGGTATGGATATGCTCTGGCCAGTCGAACATGGAGATGCAGATGAAAGGCTTCAAGCAGCAACCTGTAGAAGGGACAACAGAGGAACTGCTGCATTGCCAGGATGCAAACTTGCGATTGTTTACCGTGAAGCGACGTGCTTCGCTGACACCCGAATGGGATGTGACAGGTCAATGGAATGAGGCCAATAGTGCCAGTGTACGTGACTTCTCTGCCACAGCCTATTACTTTGGAAAGGCGCTACGCTCAACACTCAACGTACCCGTGGGACTAATCGTCACCTCCTGGGGTGGTTCGGCTTGCGAAGCATGGATGGCTCCTGAATGGTTAAAGGCATTCCCCAAAGTTAAGCAGACCATCACAGAGGAAGACGTGAAGAAATTGCAGCAACGCTGTCCTACAGCACTCTATAATGGACAGTTGAAGCCACTCATCGGCTTCGCTATGCGAGGTGCCATCTGGTATCAGGGCGAGGACAATGTTCCCCGTTATGATTTCTATGCTCCCCTGTTAAAGGCGATGGTAGAGGGTTGGCGAAGTGATTGGAAGCAAGGCAATTTCCCCTTCTATTACTGTCAGATAGCACCCTATGACTATTCGCTCATCCAATGGAAAGGCAGTGAATACCTGCGTGAACAACAAGCGAAAGCAGAATCAATGATTGACAATGCCCGCATGGCTGTGCTGATGGATGCCGGACTGGAATATGGCATCCACCCTCGCAAAAAGCGTCAGGCAGGTGAACGCTTAGCTATTCTGGCTCTCAGCAATACTTATCAAATGAAAGGCTTGCCTGATTTCGCAGTATATAAAGAGGTGGCTTTCCAAAACGATACCGCTGTGGTTTCCTTCGACAGAAGCAAGGAGTGGGTTTACTTTGAGCACGGCACTACTTCCAAGAACTTTGAGGTGGCTGGTGCAGACAAGGTTTTCCACCCAGCATCAAAGGTCTGGGTGTCTCGTAATCGAGTCTATGTGGTATGCAAAGAAGTAAAGACACCCGTTGCGGTGCGGTATGCCTTCAAGGATTGGGCCGATGGCGACCTGATGCACGATGGACTGCCTGTCAGCTCCTTCCGCACAGACAATTGGGAGCCTGCACCAACTACCACCTCCAAAGGAACAGGCGATTATAATAATCCTAAATGACGAAGCGCTATGAAGAAAATACTATCTATCCTTTTCCTTTGCATATTGACCACATCGGCAAGTTCCCTTCTTGCGAAAAATGTTTCCGTGGCTGGTTTATTTCCCTTAGAGCATAGCGGTCGCTTGATATGGAATTTCAATGCTGGATGGCGATTCCATTTAGGTGATGTGGCTGGTGCTGAAGCCAAAAACTTTAACGACAATTCTTGGGAAGTGATTTCAACACCCCATAGTGTGCAACTGATGCCTGCCGAAGCCAGTGGTTGTCGTAACTATCAAGGCAAGGCATGGTATCGCAAGCACTTTGTATTGCCACAAGAATGTGCCGGTCGTGATGTCACCCTTCATTTTGAAGCCATCATGGGCAAGCAGACTATCTACATTAATGGTAAGAAAGTGAAAGAGCACGAAGGTGGCTATTTGCCTATTACCATCCCCCTTTCTGGCTACCAAGTGAGTGACGATTTAGTCGTCGCCATCTGTGCAGACAACAGTGATGATAAAACCTATCCTCCTGGTAAGAAGCAAATGACACTTGACTTCGCCTATCATGGTGGCATCTATCGTGATGTGTGGCTCATCGCTAAAAACAAGGTAGCTATTACCGATGCCATTGAAGAAAACAAGGTAGCAGGCGGAGGTCTCTTCGTACATTACGCTAACATCAGCGAGAAAAGTGCAGAGGTGTTCGTCAATACCGAAGTGCGCAACAGCGACAGCCGCCCTCGCACCATAACCATTGAACAAGCCCTGTCTGCTCCTGTCAAGTCTGTTGCTGTGGCACAGCAACGAACCAAACTGAGGCTACAACCCGGCGAAACCCGCACCGTCACCCAGCGATTCCTCGTCAAGAACCCCAAACTTTGGAGTCCTGAAACACCTTATTTATATCAGATAGCCACCTATGTCAAGGAAGGCAAGCAATCACTCGATGGGGGTATTACCAAAATAGGCATCCGTAGTTTCGAGTTTGTACGTACGGACGATGCCCAAGGTCGCCAGCCTGGCTTCTACCTGAATGATAAGAAATACCACCAGCTAGTGGGTGCCAATCGTCATCAAGACTTTGCCTATGTGGGCAATGCCCTTCCTAACTCTCAGCAATGGCGTGACGCAAAGCGATTGCGTGATGCAGGCTTTACCATTATCCGCACGGCACACTATCCTCAGGATCCTTCTTTCATGGACGCATGTGACGAGTTGGGTCTCTTCATCATCGTGGCTACTCCTGGTTGGCAATATTGGAACAAGGACAAGGGTTGGGACGAGAAAGTTCACGAAAACACGCGCAACATCATCCGTCGCGACAGAAACCATCCCTGCGTCTTGATGTGGGAACCTATCCTGAACGAGACGCGCTATCCGGAGGACTTTGCACTGCAAGCCTTACAGATTACGAAAGACGAGTATCCTTTTCCTTATCGCCCAGTTGCTGCCGCTGATATACACTCTGCAGGTGTTAAGGATAACTATGACGTAGTCTATGGATGGCCAGGTGACGACTTCAAAGCCGACAAACCCAAGCAGTGCATCTTCACTCGCGAGTTTGGAGAACTAGTCGATGACTGGTACGCCCATAACAACCTGAACCGTGCATCTCGTTCGTGGGGTGAGCGCCCCATGCTGACACAAGCTATGAGCCTCTATCGCTCGACGCAAGAGCTCTATCATACCACAGGACAGTTTATTGGTGGTTGCCAGTGGCATCCCTTTGACCATCAGCGCGGCTATCATCCCGATCCGTATTGGGGTGGTATATATGATGCCTTCCGTCAAAAAAAGACTGCCTTCTCGATGTTTGCTGCTGTGCTACGACAGACTACGGAACAGCCCATCGTGGCTATCGCTCATGAGATGACACAATTCTCCGAGAAAGATGTTACTGTCTTCAGTAATTGTGACAGTGTTCGCTTAACAATGTATGATGGCGAACATTGCTGGACACTTCCTGTTGAAAATGGATTGGTAGTATTTAAGGATGCATGGGACTTCTTTGAAGCTCGCAACTGGAGCTATACTCAACGTAATTGGCAGAATGTCAAGATGGTGGCTGAAGGTATCATGAAAGGAAAAGTGGTTTGCATGGAAGAAAAGATGCCTTCGCGTAGAAGCACCAAACTCCGTCTTTATGCTGACGAAATGGGCAAACAGCTAGTTGCTGACGGTTCTGATTTTATCGTTGTGGTCTGCGAGGTTACTGATGACCTCGGACATGTTCGACGATTAGCAAAGGAAAATATACGCTTTACGGTGGAAGGCGAAGGCGAAATCATAGGAGAAGCCAATATCAATGCCAACCCTCGAACTGTAGAATGGGGATCAGCACCTGTGCTCATTCGCAGTACTAAGAAAGCAGGTAAGATAATTATCAAGGCAGAGGTTCAATTTCCTGGCACTCATGCCCCGACGCCTGCAGAACTGGAAATAGAAAGCATTCCATATGATATGCCAATGTGCTACTCCAGTGATGCTAATAAGATTAGTACGACTATTATAACTAGTAAAACCGGTACGACGAGTCCTACCCTCTCCGACGCAGAAAAAGCCAAGATGTTACAGGAAGTAGAGGCTCAGCAAGCAGACTTTGGCATACAGAAATAAGAATATGGTATTAAGGGGCTTGTCATCCTTGCTGTTGGGAATGCTATCAATAGCTACCTGCATGGCGCAGGCAGTACCCTCTGTCATTTCTGAACATTACACAACAGCCAACGGATTACCTTCAAATAACGTAATGTGCGCTTTACGAAGCAGCGATGGTTTTCTATGGCTAGGCACTTGGTATGGTTTATGCCGTTTTGATGGTGGAAAGTTCGTGACCTACCGCTCAACCGAAGGGCGCTTGCAAGGCAAGGAAGAGGCAAAGGAAATGGTTTCCGACAATCCTCCCCATAAGGTGGAAAGCATAGCAGAGGATGCACAAGGTACATTATGGCTGAAAACGGTAGATTGGAAACTCTTTACATTCAATCCACGCACTCTTCATTTCCATGCAGTTGACAACGAGTTGAAGAAATATACCAAGAACTTGCAGGTCATCAAAATACAACGTAATAATGAAGGGCACATCCTATTGCTGACAAAAGACAAAACGTTGCTGATGGCTTGTACGGACAGAAATGGGGGTATAAGCATTCAGAAATTGGTGGATGCCAAGGGAAAGATTGACCCACAGACGCTTCAACTGCGAGAGGATATCAGCGAAGAAACAAAAGACTACATGGCCTATGTGGGTCGTGACTATCGCATTTTTGCCCTGCGGAAAGGAAAAGGCTCTTTGATGGAGGCTATGCAAAAAGAGGAGATACAGCAACAGCAGGAAGCTGAACAGCTCAACCAACTGGTGACAGCAGCAGGTATCGATAAATACGCACATCTCTATCAGGACAAGGACAGTCTGTTATGGGTTGCTACTGCCTCACAAGGCATCTATTGCATCAGCAAACCTCGCCACACGTTCAACCTTATTTCGCTGCCTTACAATGATTTGACAGGAGTTCGCTGCATCTATCAGATGCGTAATGGACAAATACTTGTTAGTACTCGCAGTCGAGACGTGTATATCTATGCTATCAATGGTGAATTAAAGAAGACACTTCCTTATGCTCAATATGGTATCGGTGCTATCTACCATGCCACTGAAGACAATCGCGGACGACTCTGGCTCTCAACAAAGGGCGACGGACTGATTGTCGCCACACCTGACAGTTCGCAGCCTATGGGATATCAGCTGACACATTATAAACAGCAGAAAGGCAACCCTTCCAGCATCAGTGGCAATAATGTGTATTACACCTTCTTTGATTCAAAAAACAGAATATGGGTGGGTACGCTTGATGGCGGACTAAACTTAGTCAAAGAGAGCATAGATGGTCTATTGACCTTCTATAATAAGCACCACGGTTTTAAGCATTATCCTGCTTATGGACTTTATACCGAAGTACGAAACATCACGGAGGATCAGCAAGGACGACTATGGGTGGGTACTATTGACGGACTGATGAGTCTCAATGGTGATCTGGACAAGCCAGAAGCTATCCTGTTCAAAACCTACCAGAACACCCCTATGGCAAACTTTGCCAACAATGATATCTACACCATGCACCGTGACCAGACAGGACAGATTTGGGTGGGTGCCTTTGGGGGTGGACTGCAACGTCTTATTGTAGATAAGGAAACCATTCGTTTCGTTCCTCTTGGACTGCGTGAAGGACTGCGTAATGACGTCATCTACTCTATCACTGAAGACCAGCATGGACGGCTCTGGTTTGCAACAGAGGCTGGCCTTTCCTGTTATAATCAACAGACAGGGCGCATCCGCAACTTCGATCGCTATGACGGCATTCCCGACGTGCAGATGGAAGAAACCTCCGCGCTATGCTCTTCGGACGGACATATGTGGATTGGTACCAAACAAGGTATTCTAACCTTCAGCCCAGACCAGTTGCAGACCTGCAAGACAAACTATCGCACCTGTATCATTGACATCATTACAGACAACCAGTCCTATGAAGGTCCACTAGCCATACCATTTTGTGAAGAAATAGAACTGGAGCATAATCAAAACTCATTTATCATAGAATTTGCTGCCCTGAAGTTCCAAGACCACTCACAAGTCAGTTATCGTTACAAACTGGAAGGATACGACCGGGACTGGCATTATCCCGGACCTCACCGCGTTGCACCCTATAATGAGGTTGCTCCCGGCGACTACACATTTATTGTTGAAGCCATTGACGATGCAAATCCTACCCTTCAATCATCGGCGCGTATAACAATAAGCATCCTGCCTCCTTGGTGGGCTACATGGTGGGCTCACATTATTTATATATTCATTGCCCTTTTAATAGCTTGGCTTGTCATCCGTACCATTTTACAGATGAATCGCATGCGTAACGAAATCTATATCAGCCAGCGACTGGCCAAACTGACCAGCAAGCCAGATGAGGGCGACGAGTTCATTGACCACTTGCACCATATTATTCGTCAGAACATTCCCAATAGCGAATACAACATTGATGATATGGCAGCAGAAATGGGTCTTTCGCGTTCTGCCTTCTATAAGAAAGTGAAAGGACAAACAGGTTTTGCGCCTGTTGACCTGATTAAGGAGTTCCGTCTCAGTCACGCCGCAGAACTCCTGCAGACCACCAATCTCAACATCACCGAGATAGCCTATCGCTCAGGTTTCAAAGATGCTAGCTACTTCGGCAAATGCTTCCGCAAGCGCTTCGGCATGTCACCCCGCGAATACATCAACCAACAATAAACAACAAACTACAATGAGAACAATTTCTGTCATTGCAGGATTGCTGCTATGCAGCATGAATGCCCTTTCCCAGACGCGTGACAAATACGAGTTCATGCGGAACCTGCCCGTATATGCCGACTCGCTGATAGCCGACTTGAACTATCCGTTGGCTTGGGGGCATAGCGATATCAAAGACTTTGATGAATGGCGCAAGATGGCTCGACAACGGGTGTTCGACTGCATGCTCACGCCACCCCCCGCTCCTGCTCAGGGTTATGAGGCAAAGGTTCTCTACGAGGAACAACGCGACGGCTATAAGGCACGCAAGATAGAAATCTGGTTGAGCCGCTACTATACGGTGCCAGCCTATGTGCTCATCCCCGACGGCAAAGGTCCCTTTCCTGCCGTTAATGCCTTGCACGATCATGGGGCTCACCTCTTTATCGGCAAGGAGAAAATGATCCGTCCATTGGCTTGCGAAGACTCGACGGTCATCAAGGATGCCAACGAGTGGCTAAAGGGCTATGAGGGTCAGTACTTTGGCGACTATCTGGCTAAAAACGGCTATGTTGTATTCTCTGCCGATGCACCGATGTGGGGTGAAAGGGGACAGAAAGAAGGGGCTCGCCGTGACTGTTATGACATGATAGCCGGCAACATGATGATGTATGGTATTAACCTTTCAGCTTGGATGACCTACGACGATATTGCAGGCACGGAATACCTGGCACAGATGCCGGAAGTGGATGCACGACGTATAGGCTGTACTGGATGGTCTATGGGTGCCTATCGTGCCTGGATGCTGTCTGCCTTGAGTGATCGTATCAAGGTAGGTACTTCCATCTGTTGGATGGTAACCACCGATGAACAGATGTCCTTCAGATACAGTCGCACAGAGAATGGCGGCTTTGCCAATTGCTTCCCCGGTCTTCGTCGCTGGCTCGACTACCCACATATCGCCAGCCTCGCATGCCCCAAACCCATGCTTTTTATCAATGGCTCCCAGGATAAGCTCTTCCCCGTAGCTGGTGTCCAGAAAGCCTTCCAGACGATGCACGAGACCTGGAATTCACAAAGAGCCAATGACAAGCTAGAGACAGAACTATGGGACATGCCACACAGTTGCAATAAAAAAGCCCAGCAACGCGTGCTGGACTTTTTTAAGAAACATCTTTGAAAATAATTAATCTGCCAAGGGGTCGAAGGTACCTAGCGCACCACCGTTGTTATAGTCCTCCCAACCAATAGTCTGCAACAATCCCTGATTGTGGGCAGATACACCTTGTTGGAAACCGAGGAAGTAATACTTTGGCAGGAAGTTGATATACTTCGGCGAATAGTCTTGATTATCATTACGTGGATCACCTGGACGCTGGGTATAAACCAAGTAGTTCTTGTAGAACTTCTTCAGGTCTTCAAGCTGTTGAGTCAGGTCTTTACGCAAGTCAACACCGGCAGGACGTGTAATTTCGTTGTCATTCAAATACTCCAACAACGGGTCTTTGTCATAGTCCTGACGAGCAGAAGTTATGCTATACTCATCAGTATTCTCCCAGTTAACCTGATACATGAAGCTCTCACGACGCTGGTTGTTGAATGGTCTGAACTTCAGCCAATCACAGGTATTACCATTCCAACCAGTAGGTTTCCAAGAGTCTGGCGCACCCTGAGGCAATTCTGCACCACCATCAAAGAGCATATAACGGCGCATATCGTCGAAACGTTTGCCTTCATAAGCAAACTCTATCTGACGCTCATAAAGGATGGCGCTGATACATGTTGCCTCATCAGAAGAAACGGTCAGACCACAGTCGCCTGTATAGCCTGCACGCTGACGGATACGCTTCAAGATAGCATAAGACTCTTCGGTATGACCTGCGTAGCAAGCTACCTCAGCCAAGTTCAGCAGCACCTCCGCATAACGCAGTTCCATTAACGGAGCAGCAGAGCAGAAAGGAACAGCATAACCACCATTCTTGGCACCTTGTCCGTCAGGACGATAGTCATATACAGCAGCATTTACATCTGCATCGTCAGACTTCTTGCGTACCATTATACCACCAGCTTTGCTGAGATTGTCAGCACCACGGTAGCTCGTATTGTTCTCGTCCAGAATGTCTCCATTATAGAACCAGTTATAGTTCCACAACACATAGTCGGCACCCTTGTTGAACGAGGGGTTGTGGGGGTCCATTGCCGTTGCATCGCCATAACCGCCAGTCTTGTAAGCCCAACGTACGCCAGGGAATGCAAATGTACGATAGAAACGTGGGTCACGGTTCATAAAAGGATACTGCTGCTCATAGGGAATAGAAGAGGGAGGCAATTTTTCGTAAGCAGTATAGCTGGCAGGACGCTTACCGTCAGACATGGGAAAGAGGTCCACCATCATCTGCGAAGCGGTATAGCCACCTCCACCAGTATTACCTGGACGGATGTCACGCTCCCAGCGGTTGTGCTTAACATTATCAGCATAACCAGAGAAGTCAACTAGCGTATTATACAATGTAACAAATACTGCCTCTGGATTCTTGTTTACGTTAGCAAACATTTCAGCAAAGGTAGAGGCATTCGTTCCAGGATTTCCCTCACCATAGAGACCATATCCACAAGCATCAATAACGTGCAAATCAGCTGACATTTCCTCATAAGCCTCTTTGAAACGCTCAGGATCCTTGGCACGGTTGAAGAGAGGGCTGCACCACAAAGTCAGCACACGTCCTTTCAATGCCAATGCTGTACCAGAGGTAACACGTCCATAGTTATCAGAACTTTCCCAACCACCGTTAGTGGTGAAAGGAGCCAGTTTCTCTGCTGCTGTTTCCAGATCGTTAATGATAAATTCGAAACACTTCTTAGCACTGGAACGCTGTGTGAAGGCAGAGGAATTGGGCTCGAGCACCTTATCTACGATGGGCACACCACCATACCACTTCACCAGTTTATAATAAGTCCATGCACGGAAGAAGTAAGCCTGGCCTAAGAGCTCATCTTTCTGTTCCTGAGTCAAAGTACTTGCATTGATACCCTCAATAGCATTGTTAATGTTACGGATTGCACCATAAACAGCCTCCTGTACATTATCCATGTTGCCACCACCAAAATAGTCTAACACCTCATTGGTCTTTGTTAAAGACTGCATGGGGTTATCGGTTCCATCAACAAACTTAGAGAACCCGGTATATTCCTCTGTTGATTTGCCGGCTTCGTCGCCTCTACCAACAGAAGGATACCGCCAGTTCATATCTGCAACATCAGGCAGACACCATCCATAGAGGTCGTTGATACGACCCTTAGCACCTACGTAGTAATTATATACATCCTGTCCTGTAGCGTCATAATTCTGTTTCTCTTCCAAGAACTTGTCGCTGCAAGAAGTGAGGGCTGTAGCTCCCAACAACAGGAATCCGAAATACTTGATACTATTTTTCATAATTGTTTTCTTTTAAGATAGAATAATAGATTAGAATCCCACGTTGACACCAATCGTCCACTTACGCAGGTTAGGATAGGTTCCATAGTTTCCTGCCATCGGATTGAAGAACTTGTCAGGATTGTCGTTGTAGAAGTTAATCAAGTTCTGGCCAGTCACGTTGATACGTGCGCTCTGAATGCCAATACCCTTGAACCAAGCCTTGGGCAGGTTATAAGCCACCGTCAGACGATTCAAAGTAACTCGGGCAGCACTGATGCGCCAGAATGAAGATGCAGCACTGTTGATGCTGAAGCCAGGGTTAGGCATGCTAGCATTACGATTAGCCTTCTGAATCATATTGCCTTGTCCATCGTAGATATCATCATAAACGAATACATCGTCAGGATTCCAGAACGAAGGCATGTTGGTAAAGTCATCCGAATAGGTCAGTGCCTTGCTTGGAACCGTTGTGTAAGAACCCCAGTTGGCACCGAACTGCATGGTGAACTGAATACCTTTCCACTCTGCACCAGCATTGATAGTGAAGCCATAGATATTGTTGCTACGCTTGCTCAACTGAACCTCATCCTCTGCAGTCACCTCATGGTCAGGTCCAGCATATTCGCCTGTTGCCTGATTATAGGCACCACGAATATCCTTGTAAATCAACATACCAGGATGAACATCCTTCTTCTCCATACCGAGATATTTACCGTATGAGCCATCATCCTTCTTCAGATAAGTGTCGAAGTATTGATCGATATCGTGGTAAGTACGGAACATACCCAGACACTGGTAACCCCAAAGACCATTGTCGGAACGGTCGCCAGGACGAACAGCCTTATAGAAGTCAGAAGTAGCCCACTGCTGCTCGTTGACCTTATTGTCATGATATCCTGTATTCAGGTTTACATGATACTTAAAGTCCTTGCCAATCTTGTCGCGCCATCCAATACTGAGCTCCCATCCCCAGTTGTCCATGCTACCATAGTTGTAAGGAGCACTCTGGTTACCAACAGTAGAAGGAATAAGGCTGGTATAGTTCAACAGGATATCACGGTTACGCTCATAGTAATAATCGAATCCTACACTTAAACGCTGATTCAAGAAGCGGAAGTCAAGACCAACGTTAGTCTTATATGACTTACTCCAATGTACATCCTCGTTATAAGTTGCTGAGTTTTTGTTCATGGTGATACGACCACCAGAGGCATTACCTGTTCCTTCACCAAATACGGAACCCTTATTCGGGTCAAGGTTATAGGTAGCCTGCCATTGCCAAGGAGCAATGTTATCACGACCTGTGATACCATAAGAAGCACGAATCTTCAGGAAGTCAATCCATGTGAGCCATTTCGTATTCTTGAAGAATGGTTCCTCACTCATTACCCAACCCAAGCTGAATGTTGGGAAGGTTCCCCAGTAGTTCTTAGGAGCGAACTTGGTGGAAGCATCCGAACGTAGCAAGAACTCAACGAGATACTTGTCACTATAAGCATAGTTGGCACGCCAAATGTAAGAGAGCATACCACCTTCTGAACGACTGAAGTTAACAGAAACCTCCGACTCGTCCTTGTTAACACCAGAATACTGGTAGTTGGTAAATTCATATGGAGAAGTAGCCTTAGAGAAGTTGAACTCACTCTCTGTCTCAGACTTCTCGATAGAGAACAGGGCACTGACATCATGCAAACCAAACTTACGGTTATACTGGAACGTGAGGTTGAGCTGATAGTTGTCCGTGCGAATCATCTGACGGCTCAAGAAGTCACCGTTGTTCTGGGTGCGCTGGTTGAAATTAGACTCTGCCAGATATTCGTAAGTAGGATCATCACCACTGGTTGGGGTATAAAGGTGCATTCCGCAACCATAGCGGTGCGTCATTTCATAAAGGTCATATTTCGAACCAAACTGGTTGGTCTTGCTGGTGTTGATGCTCTTAGCATAAGAGAAGCTAACCTTCAAGCCCTTCAGGATTTTGCTCCACCCAAAATCGTAAGAGATACGGCCATTGATGGTAGAGTTAGAATCCATGTTTCTAGTGTAGTCACCATGATTCTGAAGAATATCATAATGGTATGTTCTCAAGTTATTGCCATCAGAAGTATTGCTGATACCGTAAGGCAGCAAAGCATGTCCATCAACATACTCTGGCAAGTAGTATGGACGGGTCAGCAGACGCTGATAGTCTTCCGTACCAGAACCACCTACAGATACATAAGGAGAATTCTTCTTACCATAGTCACCGCTGACATTCAGGTTGGCAGACAGCCACTTGCTGATTTTCACGTCAACACCTGCACGATAGTTCCAACGGTCATAGTCGAGATTACCCATGTTACCATCCTGCTTGAAGTAACCTACAGAAGCAAAGTAGTTCACATTATCCGTAGCACCACTTACATTGACATTGTGCTTCTGTGTATAACCGGTCTTCCAATACTTGTCCAACAGGTCATAATTCAGACCCTTCATTGCTTCCAACTCATCACTTTGGAAGAGCTGGGTCAAGTTGTCCAAAGAGGCATTCTTGGGATTCCTGGCTGTTACGATATTCACCAGTCGGCCAAAGTCATAAGCACTCAGCATAGAAGGACGGGAAATCTCGTCAGCAATACCGAAGCTACCACTATAAGAGATACGGGGAGCACCCTGCTTACCTTTCTTCGTGGTAACCAGGATAACACCGTTAGCAGCACGGGCACCATAAACCGCAGCAGCGGCATCCTTCAATACAGAGATGCTCTCAACTTCTGAGGGATCCAGATTGCTGAAAGCCTCAGCACCAGGGTTCTGACGGATGTTACCCATCTTCACGTCGTTCGGATAGATATATCCATCAATAACATACAAAGGCTCTGGAGATGTGTTGGTGTCAACATTACCACTCAGAGAGGCCAGTGAACGAGCATCACGAACGTACAGCTCGGCACGCTCACCAGGACGAGAATCACCACCAGCTACTGACAGACCATTAACCAGTCCGCTCAGCGTAGAACCGAGGCTACCGCCTGCAAGGTCCTGAACGTCATTCATATCGACTGTACCTACAGAACCTGTCAAGTGGGCCTTCTTCTGTACACCATAACCAACGACTACCACTTCCTGCAAGTCGGTGTTATTAGTTTCCAGCTGTACCTTACCACCAGTGGTTGGTGTATCTTTATAACCGATATAGGAAATAATGACTTTACCATTTTGTGGAACTTCCAATTTATAGTTACCGTCAAAGTCAGTAACGGTAGCGGTCTTAGTGCCTTCTACGCGTACTGTAGCACCGATAACAGGCTCACCCAGTTCGTCAATGACCGTACCCGTTACCACCTTGTTCTGGGCCATCATAGGCAGTGCACACAGCATTGCTATGCCCAACAGAAAAGATTTTATAGTCTTATTCATAATAATATGCTCTTTAGTTGAAGATTATACTTAAGGAAGCCAGCGTGGGTCACCGGTGCCGAGCGTAGCCTGCTTAGAATTGCTGATGTGGAAATCACCATTGGCAGGGTTAGCAAAGTGTGGATCTTCCTCGATGTTTGTACCAGATGTATCGTAGGTCTGAGGATCCTGGAATGTTCCATCCTTCTTCATATAGGTATTGTTCAGGAACGTCTTGTTCTCAGGATTTGAAGCATAATCTTTTCCGTGCAGGAAACGACGGGGAACACTACCGCTGGTTGAGCAGTTCCAGAAAATACAGTTGGTCATTACCCAGAATGAAGTAGGCTTTCCATAAATACCATTGTAGTTACCCCACTGTCCGTCATTTTGACAAACATTCCAGAATGTACAGCTCTCATAGGTCAACGTAGTTGTTTCCCATCCGAAGGCTTCCTTTGCTTGGTCAATTCCAAAGCCACCGTAACGAACAAAGTATTTGAAACCAAAGTCTGTGGTGTTATAGAACGTAGAGTTCTTAACGGTCATATCCTTGATGAATCCACCACCATTGTTGGTATAGAAATAACCATTATTTGAATTGTCGGCTGGTGTAGTAAGGTGAACTACACAGTCGTCAACCAGAACTGTTGTTAGGAACCATACTCCATTTTCACCAAACTTAGCATCTGTCAAGAAGAATGAACTCAAGTTGTCTATATTACAACTAATAACAGAGATAGGCTCACTAACCTGATAGAAATGGTAGTCTGTATTCCATGCATTTACCTTGACTGGAGTCTCCACAGGCTTCTTCGACAACAGTATGAAGGCACCGTCAAGGTTTGTGCAGTCGAAATCAATGTATTTCAGACCCAAGCCTCCACCAACGCAGAAAGCTACTTTGGGCTTAGAACCTTCTTCATTTGCCTTGAACGTCACCTTAGCAGGGTTGTTCTCGTCCTCGGAAACCAGGTTGAACATGAATCCGTCAACATCCACAGTATCAGAGATTTCATACTGTCCACCAGCCTCAAGCGTGTAGGTGATGTCTGAACCTCTGTAGCTTACAGGAATGGGATTTGCCTTAAAGTAAGCCGCAATGTCCGAACGAGCAGGAATAACACCCAAATCAATGGTATAGGTGTCCCACCCGAACGTAGTAATACCTTCTGGAGCAGTGTTTCCTTCTGGAATGTTGTCATTAACCTTAATCGTGATGTAGTAATAGGTCTTGTCGATTCGAGGAATCGTCACATAATTGACCTTTGTCACACGATCCTTGGCTATGACATTGGTACATTCGTCACGCGTGTCGCCTTGGAAAACATTAACCGTGTAAGTTCCTGCACCATTGATAGCATCCCACGTAATCGTCTGGGACTGCTTGTCAGAGCTGGCCTTGACTGTAACTGTAGAGGCATCTGGGGTCGTGAGCTGGAAACCAGGATACGTACCAACGAATGACTCTTTTTCAAAACCATCCTGTGCACATGAAGCCAAGAACACACCTGCCGATAGCAGTAGGCATGTCTTCATTGTTGCTAATAAATGATTCTTTTTCATAAGCATTTTAGTTAGTAATTAATTATTTGTTCTCATTTTTATCGCGTTTATGCTCTGCCTGAGCAGAGAATATTTCTTTCAGATAAGCCACATTGGTGCCGAAGTTACCACGCACATTGCGCACATCCTTGGCATTACGGCTTCGCTCTACCACGAGCCACCCGCTCCACTTCATCTTGTCGAGGGCTTTCTTGATTTTAAGCATATCAATGCGAGGGTCTTTGTCGAGCGTCACACTATCCGTCAGCGAGGCATGTATCTGGGCAATGCGGTCGCGTCCTAACAACTTGAGTTCTTTCGAAGGGTCCAGTCCCTGATCAACGGCGTCCTGCAGATTATAATAAATCTTGATGCCTTCGCTGTTTACCTCATCTAATAATTTAATGTTCGCGCGCGCGTCAAGCTGTGTGCGGATGCCTATCACCTTGCCTGCTGCCTGCGCCATCTCGCCAACTTCATGCAGTCGGCGCACCATTTCTTTGTGTTCTTCACCTGCTTGTTTCCACTCATGTCCGCTACCTCCGAGGGGTAGGAAGGCGACCTTGGCACCGAACACATCCATTGTCTTTAGGCAGTCTTCTATCAGGTCCTTGTAATTCTCGCGCTTCAGGAAACTTTGGGCAAAGAAACCTGACATAGCAATGGAGGGAACAGCAACGCCTAACGAATCGGCAGTACGACGGAAAAGCTGCTGGAAATGCGGTTCGCGCAACTTGTTCTCGAACAGGACACGCTTTCCCAGCGGGCCCATATCGACTTCCACTCCGTCAGCATGAATGTCTTTTGCTAATTGGAATTCACCCAGTTTTTGGCGTTTCAGCATCATCCAGTCACAAGCAGCCACACGATATTGCGGTTGAGCCAACATGCAGGATGGCCATACTGTAAGTACGGCTAAAACCCCTAAAATCAGGCGTTTTCTGACTTTTGATTTGTCCATTTAGTAGTTACTATTGTAAAGCTTTACGTTATTTAAGACGTTTTAAGATAATAAATGTAACTATTTTCCTTTTTTTTTCTGAAAATAAGGCAGGGTTATTCAGAAATAAGGCAGGGTTATTCAGAAATAAGGCAGGGTTATTGGAGAATAAGGCTGCCTTATTGAATTTTTGTCCGTCCTTACGGACTGCCAGTCCGAAGGCTTCGGACAAAAAATCCGAGCCCTACGGACTAAAATGCCCTTTACCATATCTAAAGAGAAGGAAAATAGCACGGAACCAGTATCTGGAGGGCATAAAAATCAGCAGAATGTAAAAAAAGTGAGAAAAAAGTTGTGATTTTCGCAAAAAATTATCTAAATTTGCAGCGCAATGTGCAATGACTCACCCTCCTATGGAGGCTGTCACTCACAAAACAGAACTATATAATATTAAACCATATTTATTTAAACTAAAACAAAAGATTATGAAGAAAAGTTTGATTTTCTGCGCAGCTCTTCTTGCTTGCGCTTTCAGCTTCCAGTCTTGCGACAAGGTTGACAACCCAAGTGGTACAGGTCCTACAGAAGCTGTTATCGACAATGGTATGGACCTTGCTGAGGTTGCTACAAAGTTCGTTGATGCCAAGGGTGTAGTAACACTGCCTGCTGGCGTTGAACTCGTTCTGAACGAGCCCGTTGAGTTTGTAAGACCAATCACTATCGTTGGTGACGAGAAAGAGCCCGCTACGATTGTATTTAACTCTGAAGATGCTGGTTTCATCATTAATGGTGGACTGACACTGAAGAACATTAAGTTCGACTGTAACGCATCCAAGGCTCCATTTATCCAGTTGAGCAAGAATCCTGCCGTTAACGCATCAAAAGTTAATGCATGGGATACAGACTACTATTTCTATCTGATTGCTGATCCTATCGAGGTTATCAACTGTTATGTTGACGGTGTGAACTCTTTCTTCCTGACCGACAACAAGATTGAGAACAACGGCGTATGGTTCCCCACCACTATTTTGGTTGATAACAGTATTGTACGTCTGAGCACATCTACCAACAATAACAACTATGCTTATTTCTACCTCAACAATGGTGGTGGCTTCGCTAAGAACCTGACTGTTAAGAACTCTACGTTCTACAACACTACCGATTTCGGCTTCCGCTACTTCGTACGCTATGGTGGCTTCGGAATTGCTCAAGCAAAGGAAGCTTTCGGATGGGAGGACAACACTTTGACTTATGAGAGCTGCACATTCTACAATGTTTGTCAGAATGACGGACAGTGGGGTAACTACAACGGTATCTTTGGTAAGACCACTTCTTACTGGAACATGAAGAATTGTATTTTCTGGAACTGCTCAACCAGCGGTAGCGTTCCTCGCCGTTTCCTGCAGGGTAAGGCTAACCAGCCTACAGCAACCTTCCTAAACAACACCTATATGAAGGCTGATGGAACCTTCCAGGATCCTCAGAACTACGATACATCTGGTACAAACATTGAGGAAGATCCTCAGTTTGCTGATCCTTCAAAGGGTGACTTCACCATCAAGGGTTCTAAGCAGGCTGAACTTGGCACAGGTGACCCACGTTGGGTGACTCCAATCAACGATTAAACAGAGTAAATCTGATAATTAATTCTCATTTATAATAAATAATGTACAGGCGCGCCCACGAAGGACGTGCCTGTATTTTTTGTTATCAACAAACGAAAAGGGCTAAAATATTTGGTAGTATTACTAAATTTGGTTACCTTTGCCTCGATGAATAAGATACTGATTTGGACATTGATGTTGTGCAGCCTGCTACTGACGGGTTGTGACAAGCTGGACGATAGTGACGACGGAATGGTAAATGAGATTCTGCCAGGCAGATGGGCTTTCTCCTATGTCATTGAGGGTGATCAGGATCCAGGGTTGGAATTTAGCTACAAACTGGTCATCTTCAACGAAGACGGAACGTGCGCCATTACCTACGACGAAGAGATTCACTACCAGGACGAGAAAGGAGAATGGCATACGGAAATCTTAGAAAAGGCACTGCATGGAACCTATGTCGCCAACAATTCCTTAATCCGCATAGTCAGTAGTGACATAGGCGGTGAGGAACGCGTATTGCTGTGGAGCATTGTTTCGCTCTCAACAAAACAAGTGGTTGCTGAATACAACTTCTCCATGAATGGCGCGAGCCTATTGGCTACCGTCACGCTGGACAGACAACCTTAGAGAATCTGGGGGATATTAGTCCTCTTCTACCTCATCACGATAGAAGGTGCACTGGTAGTTGATAACATAGTAGGCTGAGAAATAGCCAAGACATCCGCCTGTAAAGTTGGGAATAGGGTTGGTGCCAGCATTATCCATTACCTGCATAGAGTAGAGATAGTCGTAGGATAGCTTGTCGATAGAACGAATCTCCAGACGGATCATGTCACCATCATGTAACGCATCGTTATCGTTCTCATCCATCTTTCTCTCCGTACTGCATTGGAATAACTGCTGAAGATCGCCATTAGGATCCTTGTCGTCATTCATAACAGCCCAACGATAGCCCACCCCATTACGATAGATGTGCATAAAATAGTAGCTCTTCTTATCAGGCGTATCCGCTATATGCAGGTCGCCAAAAAGAATCCGTTCAGAAAGCATCTTAGTCCAAACAAAACGGAAAGACTTCATGACGGGAGCCTCCTGCATAGTAGAGGAAGAGGTGAAATGCTTGCCGTCAATGCTGATGTCAATATCGTAAGTGTAGCCAGGTTGAGCCTTCCACGAGGAAGTATAAGTACCATTACGGATAAACTTCAAGGTCTCAGAATAATCCTCCTTCTTACTCCTGATGACAACTGTCGCATTGTCAACGTAATGTTCACTTCTTGAATTATCCGTCACGTTCTGGGTAGTCGATACCTGGACTTTGGTGCCATCCTGAGTCATCGTAGCCTCTGCAACATAGAGGGGCTCCACCTGATGATAGTCCATTGGAATTTCCTTCTCGCAAGAAAATAGCGTAAAAACACACAACAACCAGAAGGGAAACATTATATTTTTCTTCATCTCTTTCTTAGAATTTCAAGTTGAACGAAACGGAAGGCACAATGCCAAAAAGGCTGTATTGCTTGGCTTTCGTGCCACGACCATACTTACTATCCTCAAAGCGGATCAAATAGGGATTGTAGCGATTGTACAGATTATAGATACCAAAAGTCCACTCACGAGTCAGTCTGCCTCCCTTGATTTTCTTGCTCCAGGTGGCACTCACATCCAGACGGTGATAGTCTGGTGCACGATAGCCATTGCGTTCTGCATAATAATAGATGTAGTTATCTATAATCTGATACTTGGCACTCGGAGCCGTAAAGGCCTGTCCAGAGTTGAATATCCACGTGGCATTCAATGTCCAGGCGGGTGACAGCTTATAAGTAGTTACTATGTTAATATCGTGGCGACGATCATTATTGGCATCATACCACTGACCCATGCTGATGCCATCAATACGCGTCTGAGACCAGGACAAGGTATAACTCAACCAACCCGTCAGCTTACCACTATTCTTACGGGCACAGATTTCCGCACCATAGCCCCTGCCCTCGCCTGCTAATACCAGACGCTCTATCTCAATGGCAGAGGCAAAGCTGATGCCGTCACGATAGTCCAGCACATTATCTACATGACGATAATATCCTTCCAAAGAGAAATCATAATCCTGCAAAGGAGTCATATAGAACACTCCCAAGCTTACCTGATCTGCCACCTCCGGCTTAATCAGGTTCGTACTGATGGTATAACGGTCGAAAGGAGTAGTGGTACTCTGACTGCGTAACGCATGGATATTCTGCGATGTACGACTATATCCTGCTTTGATGCTCCATTGTTCTGTAGGCTGAAAGACCATGCTCACACGAGGCTCAATATTGATATGAGTCTTTACGGGCATATTCTTCGTTCGTTTATACAACCACGTAATGTTACCTTTTTCGTCCACATCATAATAATAAGGACCACCTAAGGCAGAAACAGCTGACAGGCGCACGCCTGCAGAGAAGGTGAACTGTTTGATGGGATTATATTGCCAATTCACCCAAGCACTATTGTCCCAAGCCTTGCGCTGTTCCTTCTCATGGTTGTACATACGGGTCCATTCTGCCGACTTCACATCCGTCAACATCGTCTGGAGACCCGCATTCAACTCATGCTTGCCAAAGAGCAAACGGAAGTTTTGGCGTAGTCCTACATGACGGATATGACCCAGATAGGCTATGTTAAGTCCTAAGATATTGATGCCATTGTCTGTATCGTATGAAGAGGCAAACAACGTAGTCTGTGAGGTAGAATGCCCCCTGAACTGGTGAACCCACGACAGACTACCTGCAAGGTTAGTCCATTTCATATCAACCATATCAGTAAGGGCCGTCTTGTCGTGACTGGCAAAGAATGAGAAGAACAGACGGTTGCGGTCGTTCATCTTATAATCTAACTTCAGATTGGTATCAAAGAAATAGAGCGAGTTGTCACGATACTTATCTGTCAATTTCAAGAACAGATCAACATAGGAACGACGAACGTTAAAAAGCAAGTTCAACTTATCTTTAATGACAGGACCTTCTATCGAACCTTTAGCAGCCAGCAAGCCGATGCTGACATTTCCACCCCATCGGTCTGTTCGTCCTGTACGACTGGTAATGTCTAAGACGGCTGAAGATGCTCCACCAAATTGAGCAGGAACCAGTCCCTTGTAGAGGGTAGCTGTAGCCAAGGCATTATCGTTGAATGTAGAGAAAAGACCTGCCAGATGACCTACATTATACACTGGAGCGTCATCATAAAGAATATTGTTCTGGGCTGCTGTTCCACCACGAACCTGAAAACTGCTGGAAGCATCACTCTCAGCCTTGACACCAGGCAATAGCTGTAAAGAACGCATTACGTCCACCTCGCCAAACAATGCTGGTGCCGAGGTAAGTTCCTTCATCTGTATCTGTTCTGCTCCTATCTGCACCGAACCTATTCGGCGTTGCGCATTGTTGGCATTGACAATGACTTCTTGCAACTGTTGTCCCTTTACCGTGGTGGTATCTTGGGCATCAGCCGTCAGTGGTAATAGTGCTATGAGCAGTATGCTAAGTCTGTTCATGACTGCAAAGGTACGAATAAGTAAGCGAAATGCCAAATTTATTTGAGCATTTCCGAACGTAAGTACCTAAGACCGAATACTATTTTTTTATTCCTATTGTAAATCAATGCAAAAAAACGTTTATTGAATAGACATTTACTCTTTTGAATCGTCTAAATTGAAAATTAATGTCTAAAAACTAATCAAGATGAAGAAACTATTTATGATGGCTGTTGCAGGCTTGATAGGCGTGTCGGCTAGTGCACAGTATCCCCAACTGACTGATGAGGCCAAGCAACTCATCGAACAACAGAAGAAACAATGGAAAGCTCATAGCGACTCTGCATGGGAAGTAGCTTTCCCGATTGTTATTGAAGAAGCAAAGGCAGGACGCCCTTATGTGCCCTGGGCTGCTCGTCCATACGATTTGCGTCAGGCAAAGATTCCCGCATTCCCTGGTGCTGAAGGTGGTGGTATGTTCACCTTTGGCGGACGTGGTGGTAAGGTTTATACCGTTACTAACCTGAATGACGACGGTCCTGGATCGTTCCGTTGGGCCTGCGAACAGGGTGGTGCACGTATTGTCGTGTTCAACGTCAGTGGCATCATCCGCCTGAAGTCGCCCATCTATGTGCGTGCTCCTTATATTACCATAGCCGGACAGACAGCTCCTGGTGATGGTGTGATTATTGCTGGTGAGTCGTTTCAGGTGGATACTCACGACGTGATAGTGCGCCACATGCGTTTCCGTCGTGGTGAGACACTGGTCACCAACCGCGAGGATTCCTTTGGTGGCAATCCAGTGGGTAACATCATGATTGACCACTGCTCTTGCGAATGGGGTCTCGATGAGAACATCTCGTTTTATCGTCACATGTTCGATATGCACGATGGCAAGCCCAATCGCAAGGAACCAACTGTCAACGTGACCATCCAGAATACGATTTCTGCCAAAGCACTTGACACATGGAACCATGCATTTGGTTCGACTATCGGTGGCGAGAACACTACTTTCATGCGCAACCTATGGGCCGACAATACTGGCCGTAACCCCTCTATCGGATGGGGTGGCGTATTCAATTACGTGAACAACGTGGTATATAACTGGGTTCACCGCACTGCTGACGGTGGCGAGTTTACCACTATGTCGAATTTCATCAACAACTACTATAAGCCAGGTCCTCTGACACCCAAAGATACGCCCATTGGTCATCGTATCGTAAAAGCAGAAAGCCGTTCTCAGGGTTTGTTCCCCTTCAAGCAGTTCGGTCGTGTGTATGCAGTAGGAAACATCATGGAAGGCTATCCTGAAATTACAAAGGACAACTGGAATGGTGGTATTCAGACGGCAGACAAGGACGGTGATATGGATGCTACGGAGAAGGCATTGATGCGCTCCAACGAGCCTTTCGAGATGCCTTTCATCAAGATTATGGGTGCCGAACAGGCTTTCGAATGGGTTCTCTCCAATGCCGGTGCCAATATTCCCTGCCGTGACATCGTTGACGAGCGCATCTGTGAAGAGGTTCGCACTGGTCAGGCCTACTTTGTAAAAGACTACGAGAAGGAAATGGCCAAGATTGAAAAGAAGACCAAAGTGGCTCAGAACCCCTACGGCGACATGTGGGGACTTCACAAGAACTCAAAGAACGATGAAGGATTCTTCAAATACCGTCGTTTGGGCAAGGATTCATATAAGCAGGGTATTATCACCGATCCTCGTCAGATGGGTGGTTATCCGGAGTACAAAGCCTGGGAACCTTACGTCGATACAGACGGTGACGGTATGCCCGACGAGTGGGAGAAGCAGTATGGTCTGAATCCCAATGATGCTTCGGATGCTGTGAAGGACTGCAATGGTGATGGCTATACCAACATCGAGAAATATATCAACGGTATTAATCCCAACACCAAGACAGACTGGCGTAATCTGAACAACAACTATGACACGCTGGCTGCCAAGGGAAAACTGATGTAAGGTATGAAAAAAGTACTGCTTGCAGTGATAGTATCGCTGCTTACCCTGACAGCAAACGCACAATTGGTACCGCTCGACTACGAAGGGCGCGACTCTGCTTATGTGGAGAATATCAAAGGGCGTGCCCAGAAAATCGTTGACGGGCTTCAGCTTACTGACCAGAAACAGGCTCGTAATGTATGCAATATCATTGCCAACCGTTACTTCCTGCTGAACGACATTCATGCGAAATACGACAAGTCACAACAGGATGCCCTACAGGCCGAGCTATACAAACATCACTTTGAATTGGCTTCAGCCCTGGCTATCTACCTAAACGAAGAGCAGATAGATGCCGTCAAGGATGGTATGACGTTCGGCCGCCTGAAGCGTGACTATCAGGCCACACAGGACATGATACCTGCGCTCTCGGACTTTGAGAAACAGCAGATACTCATCTGGCTCAAGGAAGCTCGCGAGTATGCCATGGATGCTGCCGACTCAAAAGGCAAGCACTTCTGGTTCGACAAGTATCGCGGACGCACCAACAACTGGCTTTCCTCACGTGGTTACGACCTGAAGAAGGAACGTGATGCCTGGATGAAACGCATAGAAGAACAAAAAACAAAACAAAAGAAATGAGAAGACACTTATTAGTCGTTCTTACCGCACTATTCGTAATTCCATCGGTTGCCCAAGAGGTGCCGATGGATTACTCGTATTGTGGCTATCATCGTTCAGAACAGCCCATTCCTTCAGCAAAGGTAGCTACCTATGTACAACCGTCAGGACAAGACGACGCACAGACACTACAGGCTGCCATTGACTGGGTAAGCCAACAAAAGCCTGACAAACAGACAGGACTGCGTGGTGCTGTACTGCTCTCCGAAGGAACCTTTACAATCAGCGAACCTTTACGCATCCATACCAGTGGCGTGATACTTCGTGGTTCAGGACGAGACAAGACTATTCTGATTAAGAAAGGATATGACCGTGGTGCCCTTATATATATAGAAGGTACGCACGATATCATCGTGAAGGATACGTTCGCTGTTACCGACACCAAAGCCGGCTCTCTCACAATTGGAGTGCAAAACGGCTCTTCTGCCCTTAATCCAGGTACTCGTATCACTATTTGGCGCCCATCCACTACTGAGTGGATTGAGTCACTTGGTTGTTTGTCGTTTGGTGGTGGCAAGCGGATGGGCTACTGGGCATGGCATCCTGGCGATATCGACCTTCAATGGCATCGACAGATTACGGCGAACAACGGAACAGAACTGACGCTGGATGCTCCTATCACATCAACTATTGAGAGCCGATGGGGAGGTGCAAAAGCCATTGTCTATGAACAGGCAGGACTACTCAGTGAGAGTGGTGTAGAAAACCTTTCATTGGAATCAGACTATGACAAAACCCTACCGATGGACGAAAGCCACTGCTGGGATGGTGTCTATGTCGCTGATGCTGAAAACTGTTGGGTACGCATGGTGAACTTCCGACATTTTGCTGGCTCGGCAGTAGTTATTCAGAAATCGGCTCAACAAATTACCATAGAGGATTGTCAGTCTTTCGACCCCATCTCAGAGATAGGTGGTTTACGTCGTCGCACATTTTTGACCTTTGGCGAAAAGATTCTCTTCCAACGCTGTTATTCCGAGCACGGCATCAACGATTTTGCAGTAGGACACACAGCTCCCGGTCCTAATGCCTTTGTGCAATGCGACAGCTATGAGTCGTTCGGTCCCAGCGGAGCCATCTCCTCATGGGCACCAGGCATCCTTTTTGACATAGTGAACATTGATGGCAATGACATCGTGTTCAAGAATTGGGAGTTGGAGAAGTTCGGTGCCGGATGGGGCACAGCAAACAGTACCATGTGGCAATCAACAGCTGCTGGACTTTTCTGCTATTCACCTGACACGCTGAACCGCAACTATTCCCGTGGATGTTGGGGACAGGTGATGGGTAATGGCGAATATACCGAGATGAACGAGCACGTTAAGCCTTACTCGCTGTTCGCCTCCCAACTGGAGAAGCGATTAGGGAGAAATGTATCAGCACAATGTCGGGTATTGGAACGCAACACCAATGCTTCATCATCTCCTACTATCGAAGAAGCTGTTCGTATGGCAGAAGAGGCCCTAAAACCTCGTCTTACCCTCCAGCAATGGATTGACTCAGCCCGTTTCGATGGGGATATCGCTCCTACAAAGGCTTTTGTTAGTAACACCAGCAAAAACAGTTATACAAGTCAAACCGCTAACAACCATTATGCCATCAAAAATGCCTGGCTGACAAAAGACGGAGCAGTACTTGTCGGTGGTAAGCACCAAACCCCTTGGTGGAACGGGCGTACCACAGATGCGTCGATGAAAAAGGCAAAGATAGCCTTGACACGTTTCGTACCAGGACAAGAGGGAACAGGTGGCACAGACCGTATAGACAGTGTGATTGCCGACATGCAACGCAACCATACACTTCTGTTCAGTCAGAACTATGGCTTATGGACAGACCGTCGTCGTGATGACCATGAACGCATCCGCCGTAAGAACGGTGACGCATGGGCTCCTTTCTACGAACAGCCTTTCGCCCGTGTAGGTAAGACCCTCTCTTACTCCCCCTGCTTAGGGGGAAATCCAGAAGCCGCCCCTAAACAGGGGAGGTTGGAAGGGTCTTTGGCTTGGGACGGTATGTCTAAATACGATTTGACGAAACTGAACAAATGGTATTTCTGGCGTCTGCAGCAGTTTGCAAAAAAGACCGAATCTATTGGCATGCTACTGAAGAACCAGCATTATTTCCAGCATAACATTCTGGAGGCGGGTGCTCATTGGGTGGATTGTCCTTGGCGAACAGCCAACAACGTGAATGAGACACCATTCTTAGAGCCTGTCAACTTCACAGGTGACAAGCGTATCTTCACCGCCACCTTATTCTATGACATTACGAATCCCAAGCTACGAGAACTACATCGTCAGTATATCCGCCAGTCGCTCGATGCCTTTAAGGGTCAGCCCAACGTCATCCATTCTATTGGTGAAGAGTTTACAGGTCCACTTCATTTCGTGCAGTTCTGGCTTGACGTGATTGCCGAATGGGAAGCCGAGAACGGAAAAGTACTGATTGATTTAGCCGTCAATAAAGACGTACAGGATGCAATCCTCAACGACCCCATCCGGTCGAAAGTCGTTGACATCATCGATATCGAGCAGTGGTTCTATCATAACAAAGGGGAATACGCCCCAGAAGGTGGTGTCAATATGGCCCAGCGACAGTATATGCGTAAGATTAGGACGGGAAGTGCCCGCTTTGAGGATGTCTATCGAGCTGTCAGCGAATACCGCACTAAATACGGGAAAGCCGTTATCTATTCTGCCCAGAAATATCCTGAGCTGGGATGGGCTTCCCTGATGGCAGGTGGCTCTTGTGCTGCTATACCCGTCAAAGACGAGGTGTTCCTACGCAGCGTTTCCTCGATGAAACCGGAGAGAATGGAAGATTATTGTCTGCTGAAAAGTACCGAAGGCATGGTGGTCTATTTGCCACAAAACAGTGGACAAAACATCTCCTTACCCAGCAAGGACAGCTATGTTTTATATCAAATAGACGAGCGGACAGGCCAACTAAGACGGATAGGCAACATAAAAGATAATGTAAAACTAAAGGATAAAGGCGTCTTCTGGTTCAAGAAAAAATAAGATTTCAATGGGAAAAATCAACAAAATACCGATTTTTCCCATTTTTTTAACGGTTTTTTCTCGCGAAGTATTTGTTTTTTCCATACCTTTGCAACTGGAAACAAACTACTTAAAAACAAATCTACTACTATTACATGGCAAACAACCAACTTAAAGCCAGGACTCGAGAACTCGTGAGTGAGTTTTGCGCTGGCAACGATCGTGCCTTTGCTCAATTGTACGACCTCTACATCCAAATGCTATTCAATTATGGTATGAAGATCACGCAAGACCAAGAGCTACTGAAGGACTGCATTCACGACGTCTTCATGAAGGTCTATAGCAAGCGTGGGGAGAAGAACAGCATTAACAATCTGGGCTCCTATCTGATTATTTCATTGAAGAACCGTTTGTTTGATGAATTCCGTCGCCAGACTTTCACGACCGAAGAAGCAGCAGAGGATTACGAGTTCCGTTGTTCAACAGCCGATGTGGAAAACGAATATATCTACGCGGAACATGAACAGTTACAGTCGGCTCAAGTTGCCCACCTCATGAAAAACCTCACCCGTCGCCAGCGTCAGGCTATTACTTTATATTATTTAGAGCAGCGTAAATACGATGAGATTTGCCAGATTATGCAGATGAACTATCACTCTGTCCGTAACCTGATGCATAGAGGTATGCTAAAATTACGTGAGGCTGCCATTTAATTATTGTCGCAGTATGATGACAATATGAACCCTTCGCCGTCATTAATAAAAAGACGGATTACTTGAAACAAACTATTTACACCAAAGTTGACGATTTCTTGCGTGATGACGATTTCATCCGCTATGTCATAGATTCCTGTTCGGAGAAAGAGTCCTATTGGGCTTCTTACCTGCAGGCAGCACCGAATATCCGTTCAGCTTACCTGAAAGCATGTCACATTCTCAACCACTTGGATGATTGTGAAATACTGCCACCTGAAGAAGTGGAATGCCTCAGACAGCGCATCATGCATTCCGCAAGCCTTCATTTCAATTAAAACATCTGGCTGACCCGGCGGATTCTTCTCACAAAAACTTCTAACTAATCCGGCGGATTCTGCTCACTAAAACATCTGGCTGACCCGGCGGATGCCATTCACCAAAACATCAATCTCCTCCTTTGTATTATAAAGGGCAAACGACGCTCTCACGGTGCCACTGATGCCCAAACGGTCCATCAAAGGCTGTGCGCAATGGTGTCCCGTACGAACGGCAATGCCCAGACGGTCCAGCAACGTTCCCATGTCCAGATGGTGGATGTCACCTACGAGGAAGGAGACCACCGCATCCTTATGCTCTGCTTCACCGAAGAAGCGCATTCCGTCGATGGTCCTCAGCTGTTCCATACAATAACGGGTCAGTTCCTGCTCGTGAGCCGTGATATTTTCGAGTCCAACAGAAGTGATATAGTCGATGGCAGTAGCAAGACCGTGAGTAGCCACATAGTCGGGAGTGCCAGCCTCAAACTTGAAGGGCAGACGCTCGAAGGTAGTCTTTTCCCACGTCACCTTATCAATCATCTCGCCGCCACCCTGATAAGGGGGCAATTTCTCCAGCCACTCCTCTTTTCCATAAAGCACACCGATGCCTGTCGGTCCGTACATCTTATGTCCGCTGAAGGCAAAGAAGTCACAATCCATCGCCTGCACATCCACGCTGAAGTGTGGAGTGCTCTGAGCACCATCCACCAGCACGGGGATGTTGTGGGCATGAGCAGTCTTGATAATCTCCTCCACAGGGTTCACCGTACCCAGCACATTGCTGACATGAGCCACACTGATGATTCTGGTTCTCTCCGTAATCAGTGAATCCAGTTGGTCTAAACACAATTCCCCTTTGTCGGTGATGGGAATATGCTTCACGACGATTCCGCGCTTCATGGCCTGCAACTGCCACGAAACAATGTTCGAGTGGTGCTCCATCTCCGTCAACAGCACCTCGTCGCCCTCCTTCATCTGACTCTCGCAGAACGACGAAGCCACCAGATTGATAGCCTCCGTAGTGCCACGGGTAAAGACAATCTCCTCCGTCTTCTGGGCATTGATAAACTGGCGCACCTTTTCACGGGCAGCCTCATGGAGGTCGGTAGCCTGCTGTGAGAGATAATGCACCCCGCGATGCACATTGGCATTCACGTTCAGGTATTCCTCACGCATGGCATCCAGCACGCAGAGCGGTTTCTGCGTGGTTGCCGCATTATCCAGATAAACCAGTGGCTTACCATATACCTCGCGGCTCAAAATCGGGAAATCCCGACGGACTTTATTGATATCGTACATTTTCACTATTCACTATTCTTTGACCAAGGTCAAAGCGACCAGAGGTCGAGCGCACTTTTCACTTACAAAGTTTGCATCCTTCACACTTGCTCAACTCACCACGGAACCGTTTCTCCACCAGATAGTGCAGGCGGTCGCGCAGTGGCTCCAGTTCCATGTGGTCTATCACCTCGTTGATAAAGGCATTCTGCAACAGCAGGCGCGCTTCCTTTCGGGATATTCCACGCTGCTGCATATAGAACAGGGCGGCATCGTTCAGTTGTCCCACCGTAGAGCCATGAGCACATTTCACATCGTCGGCATATATCTCCAGCATGGGCTGGGTGTACATCCGTGCCTGCTTCGTGGCTGTCAGGTTCTGGTTGGTCATCTGCGACGTGGTTTTCTGCGCATCCTTCTTAACCAGCACCCGACCGGCGAAGGCACCCGTAGCCTCATCGTCCAACACATACTTATAGAGCTCGTTCGACGTGCAGTGCGACACGTGGTGCGTTATCAGCGTATTGTTATCGACATGCTGATTCTTGTCGGCTATCACACAACCGTTGCACGAGCATTCAGCCCCCTCGCCCACCAGGTCGAGGTTCAGCTTATTGCGCGTCACACCATTATGCAGCGTGATGATGTTATGGTTCACACGACTGTTAGCCTGCTGTTCGATATAGACGTTGCTGACGCGCGTGCTTTTGTTATGCGTCTCCTCCAGACAGTAGAGGTCCAGCTTGGCATTCTCGCCCACATAGGCCTCAATGACCTGAGTAGCCAGGAAGTGACGGTCGTCGGCAGCATGGTCGCAGAACAGGAACTTTACTTCCGCACCCTCTTCCACGATGATGAGCACACGACGGTTCACCATCAGATCGACATCCGAGCGCAGGATATTGATGACCTGTATGGCACGATCCACCACCACACCCTTGGGCACATAGACAAACAGCCCGTCCTGCGCCAGCATCGTGTTCAGGTCTGTCACGGCATCAGCATCCTTTGCTGCCAACCGGTTATAATATTCCGAAGTGGCAAACTCCTTGAGAGAGCCTAACACCACCCCTTCCGGCAGATGGCTCCGGTGTTCTACAGGAAAGAAGCCGTCGTTCACCACAAAGTACAACGATGTCGAGAGGTTGGGAACATCGCACTTGAACGCCTTGTATGGGTCAACGGGAATCTCCAGCCGGTTCAGGTTCAACCCGTAGTCGGGCTCAAATATCTTCGCGATGTCCGTATATTTATAGCGCTCCACCTTCCGCGTGGGAAAACCGTTCGCCTTGAACCGCTCGAAGGCAGCGTCGCGCTGGGCATTCATCACTTCCGACGAATGCTCAAAGATCATCTTGCGACACTGCTCATACAGCTCTATGTATTGCTTCTCTGCACTGTTAGTAATCATAATTACTCATTACTAATTACTCATTACTAATTACTCATTGACTTCCGCTTTAATCCAGTCGTATCCACGCTCCTGAATCTCCTTGGCCAACTCGGGACCTGCCGTCTTCACTATCTGACCCTTGTACAGCACATGCACCACGTCAGGGCGAATCATCTCCAGCAGTCGGTCGTAGTGGGTGATGACGATGCACGATGTTTCGGGCGTCTTCAGTTTGTTCACGCCCTCGGCCACGATGCGCATGGCATCGACATCCAGTCCCGAGTCCGTCTCGTCCAATATCGAGAGTTTCGGTTCGAGCATCGCCATTTGGAATATCTCGTTGCGCTTCTTCTCACCACCACTGAATCCCTCGTTCACTGAACGACCAGCCAACTTATTATCCAGTTCTACTATCTTCTGTTTCTCGCGCATCAGCTTGATGAAGTCGCCGGCTTTCAGTTCAGGCAGTCCCTGATACTTGCGTTTCTCGTTGATGGCAGCCTTCATGAAGTTGGTCATCGAGACACCGGGAATTTCCACCGGATACTGGAACGAGAGGAATAGTCCCTCGTGCGCCCTATCCTCCGGTTTCATCTCCAACAGATTCTTTCCGTTGAAGTATGCCTCGCCCTCCGTCACCTCGTAGAGCGGATTTCCCACAAGCACGGCACTCAGCGTACTCTTTCCCGAGCCGTTAGGTCCCATGATGGCATGCGTCTCGCCATCCTTTATCACGAGGTTGATACCCCTCAATATCTCCTTGTCGCCAATTCTGGCATGCAGGTTTCTTACTTCTAACATATAACTATTCTATTATGGCCTGCAAAATTACACATTTAATTTGAGAAAAGCAAAAAATACTGATTCCGATTCGTTACAGGAACGCATAACGGCAAACGAACAGGACGGCGAGCAGGATGGTAGCCCAGTTCATGTTGTTGCGCTCGTCCGCGTCCTTCAATGTTCCGGACAGCAGGTGTATCAAGACGTATGAGATGACACCCATCAGGATGCCGTCGGAAATGCTATAGGTCAGCGGCATGAGCACGATGCATACGAAGCAGGGGATGGCCGTCACGTAGTTGGAGAAATCGACCTTGCGGATGTCGTGCATCATCATCACACCCACCAGGATGAGCGCTGCTGCCGTAGCCTGTGCCGGGATGGCAAGGAACAGCGGAGCGAAGAGCAGTGCCACGGCAAAGCAGATGGCGGTGGTAAGGCTGGTCACGCCGGAGCGGCCGCCCACGTTGACACCCGATGCGCTCTCTACGTAGGTTGTCACCGTCGATGTGCCGAGCATGGCACCAACCGTCGTTCCGATGGCATCGGCCATAAACGCCTGGTTCAGGTTCTTCACATTGCCGTTGTCGTCCACCATTCCCGCACGGTTCGACACGCCAATCAGCGTGCCGATGGTGTCGAACATGTCGATAAACAGGAAGGTGAGCACCACCACGACCATATCGACCGTGAATATGTTGTGCCACTCAAACTGCATGAAGATAGGGCTGATGGACGGAGGTGCCGACATGATGCCCGAATAGTTGGTGACACCCAGGGGAATGCCCACAATGGTGGTCACCAGGATGCCGATGAGCAGTGAGCCCGTGACGCCCCTCACCAGCAGCGCCGCGGTCAGTATGATGCCGAAGATGCTCAGCAGCACGGCCGTGTCGTGCAGGTTGCCCAGCGTGATGAACGTCGATTCCGACGAGGTGACGATTCCCGCACCCTTCAGTCCCACAAAGGCGATGAACAGTCCGATGCCAGGGCTGATGGCACGGCGCAATATCAGCGGGATGGCGTTCACAATATGCTGGCGCAGTCCCGTCACCGTCAGCAGGATGAAGATAAGACCCTCGATCATGACCGCAGTCAGTGCGAACTGCCACGAATAACCCATCGTCAGCACCACCGTGAAGGCAAAGAATGCGTTCAGTCCCATGCCCGGGGCCAGCGCGAAGGGCAGCTTGGCATAGACGGCCATCACCAGCGTGGCCACTACTGCCGAAATACACGTTGTGGTAAACACGGCACCGGCGTCCATGCCCGTCACCGACAGGATGCTGGGATTGACAGCCAGGATATAAGCCATCGTCAGGAAAGTGGTAATGCCACCAATCACCTCCTTGCGCAAAGTCATCGTGGAGGAATCGAATCCGAAAAGTTTCTCTAACATAGTTTTTTTATTTTGATTTATTTTTTTCAGCACAAAGGTACTCACTTTGTCACGATTATCCAAATATTCTGACCTATTCTTCGCTATTTAATGTACACAAAGGGGTCGGTTCCGCTGTGTACTCGGATGTTTTTTTGGCACGGATGGACACGGATGGCCACGGAATAATATATTTTTGCGCTGATGATTTTAAAAGTCCGTGTCCATCCGTGGCCATCCGTGCCTAATTAAAAAAGTCCGTGTCCATCCGTGGCCATCCGTGCCTAAATAAAAAAGTCCGTGTCCATCCGTGTCCATCCGTGCCTAAATAAAAAAAGTCCGTGCCTAAAAACAAGAACAGGGAGCATCGTGCTCCCCGTTCCGTTTATATTACCATCCGCGACTTAGAATTCATCACCCCCTTCAGTGCCGCCGCCACCGGAGTCGTCTCCCCCGCCGTTATCACCACCGCCACTTGGAGGCGTGTCCGTTCCCGGCGTGTCAGTTCCGCTACCACTTGGTGTATCAGGCGTTGTTGGCGTTGTTCCGCCACCGCT
>CACXSA010000001.1 GCA_902770195.1 uncultured Prevotellaceae bacterium | reverse complement strand
AGGTGGGCTATCCTGGCAGCCAATTTATTGCCCCGATAGTTATAGGCAGAAGAATGCGTAACGGCACCACCACTATAATACAAGGCATCACTCGCCCAGATGCAGCAATACGCATCGTACAGATGATCACCATCAGGGTCGAAGTTACGTTTCTCCCATGCCAAGTGGCGTTGTAACACGGGCCACATCTTCCGCATGTATGCTGGATCGGCATCATACTGGAAATGCCACAGCAGCTCATCGACATAGTTCAAGTTCATATCATAATGGTGCATCTGGTCGTTGCGGTTCGGATTCCTACAGATGTAACCATTGGAATACATCTGCGTGTGCCATTTCTTCTCTGAGCGAGCCATCTGCTGCTTAGGATCCTGAGTGGGATGAGGAAGGTCGGGCGTCACGTCCGTCACCTGACTATTGGCATAAGCATTGAAATGTGACAAGGCACGGTCTGACCAACCCAGTACATCACCCAGATAACCGGCACGCCATCCTGCTAGGGGCATGCGCCACCCCACACAGCCGTGTAACCATGTCGTACCGTCCCAATCACCATCGGCAGCAAGCACGAGGGCACCACCCAGCGTGTTGATATAGGGGTCGGGAGTGTTAAACAGAATGCGACGACTCATCATCTCGAAATGACGGGCAGCCTTCTCGAAAAGTTGAGAAGCCTCGTGAGCACTCAGCTCCACCACTTCGTTCAGCTTCATCACCACATAAGCCTCATGTCGCGTGGCATCCGTATAGGTAGCACCACTCACCACTAAGCCACTCTCTTCAACATCGGGTTCAAAAACGCCCGGCTTATCGGCACCAATGTCACCATTGCGCTGCAACTTGGGTTGTGCTATCTCGCACACCTTCACCTGGACGTTCATATCCTGTGTGAAACCATTACCTCGAAAATGCCACACGGCACCCTCCTCATCAGGTAACGCCACTACCTTAATATTTAGGGTGGCATCACCCCACTGCTTATCGCGAAGCTCATAGCTCCGTATGCCGCCCTCATAGATGGACTTGCAGTAGGTGGTTGCATCCAAAGCCACACCTCTCACCACCATACGGATATTCCTGTGGTGATTCTTCTTAGCTACCGCAAACACTGGTCTGTCACTCGTTTCCAGACGCCAGTCGGTAGGCGAGCCATACAACGCCCGTGTAAAGCGGTTCGTTCCGTTCACCGTCACAAAGCCCCTACCCTCAGGCCTGTACTGTTGACAACGTGGAGCACCTGGAGTGGTGGAGTTATACGACATGGATTCAATGTAGTCGCCTATTCGCTTGGTCTGTGCACAAACGGCAGAAGCCATCATGCCAAGCATCAATGTTGTGATTAGTTTCTTCATATCGTCTGCAAAGATACAAAAAAAAAATCGACTGTCATCACGACAATCGATTTTAAAAACAAACTACTTAAAAACTAATCTACTAAAACAAATCAAAAAAATATCTATTTTCTTATGAAGTCTAATAATATAATGTCGAAAACCTCCTCGTTTCTGTGTGCAAAGGTAGAGACTTTTCGATTAGCATACAAGTATTTATATGCAAAATTGATACCGTTTTTGACATAAATCAATACGGGTGTTTGATATTTTTACCAAACACCCGTATTTGAAAAGTTTAGCTTACAAATTGATACTATTTCAACCTTTTTATTACATCATGCCGCCCATTCCTGGAGCACCACCCATAGGCATAGCTGGCTCCTTCTCTGGCTTATCGCAGATGAGGCACTCGGTGGTGAGGAACATACCAGCAATAGAAGCGGCATTCTCCAGAGCTACACGAGCTACCTTGGCAGGATCGATGACACCAGCCTCGCGGAGATCCTCGTACTTGTCGAGACGGGCATTGTAACCGAAGTCACCCTTACCCTCGCGAACCTTCTGTACAACAACGGCTCCCTCTTCGCCAGCGTTGCTGACAATCTGACGCAGAGGCTCCTCGATAGCACGGCAGATGATGTTGATACCAGTCTGCTCGTCAGCATTGTCACCCTTCAGACCAGCCAGAGCCTCCTGAGCACGGATGTAAGTCGTACCACCACCGGCAACAACACCTTCCTCGATAGCTGCACGGGTAGCGCAGAGGGCATCGTCAACACGATCCTTCTTCTCCTTCATCTCTACCTCGCTGTTAGCACCAACGTAGAGAACTGCTACGCCACCAGCCAATTTGGCAAGACGCTCCTGCAACTTCTCCTTGTCGTAAGAAGAGGTGGTAAGTTCGATTTCCTTCTTAATCTGGGCAATACGATCCTGGATAGCCTGCTTGTCACCGGCACCATTCACGATGGTAGTGTTGTCCTTAGAAACTGTCACCTTATCACAAGTACCCAGCATCTCAAGGGTAGCTTGCTCCAGTTTAAGACCCTTCTCCTCGCTGACAACGACACCACCGGTCAGAGTAGCGATATCCTCAAGCATAGCCTTACGACGGTCGCCAAAGCCAGGAGCCTTGACTGCACAAATCTTCAGACCACCACGCAGACGGTTGACAACCAATGTGGTAAGTGCTTCTGAATCAACATCCTCAGCGATAACCAGCAAGGGGCGTCCGCTCTCAGCAGCAGGCTGCAGGATGGGCAGGAAGTCCTTGATGTTAGAAATCTTCTTATCGTAGATGAGGATGTAGGGGTTCTCCATGACACATTCCATCTTCTCTGAGTCGGTTACAAAGTAGCCAGACAGATAACCGCGGTCAAACTGCATACCCTCTACAACACCGATATGGGTGTCGCGGCTCTTGCTCTCCTCGATGGTGATAACACCATCCTTGGAAACCTTACGGAAAGCCTCAGCCAGCAACTTACCAATTTCTTCGTCGTTGTTGGCAGAAACTGTAGCGACCTGCTCAATCTTGTCGTAGTTGTCATCCACGCGTTCAGCATTCTTCTGAATAAAGTCAACAACACTCTTGACAGCCTTGTCGATACCACGCTTCAGGTCCATAGGATTGGCACCAGCGGTGACATTCTTCAGACCCTCGGTAACGATAGCCTGAGTCAGGATAGTAGCTGTTGTGGTACCATCACCGGCATCGTCGCCCGTCTTTGATGCTACGCTCTTAACGAGCTGAGCACCTGTATTCTCGAACTTGTCTTCCAGCTCGATTTCCTTGGCAACGGTCACACCGTCCTTGGTAATCTGGGGAGCACCGAACTTCTTCTCAATGACAACGTTACGACCCTTAGGACCAAGTGTCACCTTTACAGCGTTTGCCAACTGGTCAACGCCCTGCTTCATAGCATCGCGGGCGTCAATATTGAATTTAATATCTTTTGCCATAATAATAATTCTTAATTAATAATTCATAAATGCATAATTATTTCTCCAGGACTGCGAGGACGTCGCTCTGACGCATCATGAGATACTTCTCACCCTCGAACTCGAGTTCTGTGCCAGAGTACTTGCCATACAGCACTTCGTCGCCTGCCTTGAGAATCATTTCCTCGTCCTTAGTTCCCTGACCAACAGCCTTGATGGTGCCGTGAAGGGGTTTCTCCTTGGCAGTATCAGGAATGATGATACCACCGATCTTTTCTTCTGCGGGGGCTGGCAATACCAGCACGCGGTCGCCTAATGGTTTGATGTTCATAATACTAATATTTTGTTGTTTAAATTAAACTTTCTGCCACAGGAATAGCTAAAACCGTGCCAAACGGACAGAGGCTGACAGTTTGGCAGAAAGATTTGAACATAAAAGTTCAGGAATAGAGGGAAATGCTAAAAAATGTATATAAAAATAGGTAATATAAAGAAAAATGTTTATCTTTGCATTGGAATATAATGACATGAGCCAAGAAACGAACCTTGAATATATAAAATTATAAGAAGATGAAGCAATTTTTGAAGTATGTTTTAGCTACTGTAACTGGTATTGTCCTGTTACTGGTAATAGTTGGCATTCTGGGAGCCATCTCCCTGGTTGGACTGGCAGCAAAGAGTGCGGGTAGCATGCAAGTTGAGGAAAACTCGGTATATACCATGAATCTTTCTGGTATTCTGAATGAGCGCACTGCCAGCAATCCCCTGGCAGAACTGACAGGACAGATAAGCGACAACCTGGGGCTGGACGAAATGCTGGCTGCTATCCGCAAGGCTAAGGAGAACGAGGACATTAAAGGCATATACATTGAAGCTGGTGCCTTCAACAGCGACACACCTGCATCAGCACATGCCATCCGCGAGGCCCTGCTGGACTTCAAAAAGAGCGGCAAATGGATTATAGCCTATGGTGACAGCTACACGCAGACCACCTACTATATCTGTAGTGCGGCTGACAAGGTGTATCTGAACCCAGAGGGAATGGTGGACTGGCACGGACTGGGCGGAGAATCATACTATATCAAAGACTTATTGGCTAAGTTTGGCGTGAAGTTCCAGGCTGTAAAAGTAGGAAAATACAAGAGTGCTGTGGAGATGATGACTGCTGACCAGATGAGCGACTACGATCGCGAGCAGACGGAGGCATATCTGAACGGTATCTGGAAGGTGATGCTCAACGACGTGTCCAAGAGTCGTAAGGTGAGCGTTGACTCGCTGAACGTTTATGCTGACCAAATGATAACCTTTGCCGAACAGAAGGAACTGGTGAACAAGAAGATGGTGGATAAACTGCTGTACAGCGATGAGGTGAAGGGAGAAATCAAGAAACTGCTGAAGATAGACGAAAAAGAAGAAATCAAGCAGTTGACCACCAGCGAAATGAGGGACGTGAAGAGCATGAAGCAGGAAGGCGACGAAGTGGCTGTCTATTATGCCTATGGCGAAATTGTTGACTCAGAGACAGGCAGCATGACAGAGACAGAGCACAACATCGTGGCTAACACCGTATGCAAAGACTTGGAAAAATTGATGAAGGACGACGACGTGAAAGCGGTAGTGCTACGCGTGAACTCTCCCGGTGGTTCTGCCTATGCCTCAGAGCAAATCTGGCGTGCCGTTACCAACCTGAAAGCCAAGAAGCCCGTAGTAGTTTCGATGGGTGGCTACGCTGCCAGCGGTGGCTACTATATCAGCTGTAACGCCAACTACATCTATACAGAACCCACCACGCTGACTGGTTCTATCGGTATTTTCGGTATGTTCCCGGATGTAAGCCAATTGCTGACACAGAAGCTGGGCGTGAAGTTCAGCGAGGTGAAGACCAACAAGCATTCGGCCTTCGGAGCTATGTCACGCCCATTGAACGCAGAAGAGACAGCTCTGCTGGAGCAATATATCGATCGTGGCTATAAGCTGTTCCGCAAGCGTGTAGCCGATGGCAGAAAACTGAGCGTTGAGCAAGTGGAGGAGATTGCCCAAGGTCGTGTATGGCTAGGCAACGACGCACTGCCCATCAAGCTGGTGGATGCTGTCGGTTCGCTGGACGATGCTGTGAAAAAAGCTGCCGAGTTAGCAAAGCTGAAGGAATATCATGCCACCAGCTATCCTGAGGAGGAAGACTGGCTGAACAACCTATTCAACAGCATGACGAAGAAGAGCTACCTTGACGAAGAGATGCACGCTGCACTAGGTGAATACTACGAGCCTCTGCGCTTTGTGAAGAACCTGAACCACCAAAGTGTTATTCAAGCAAGGTTGCCCTACATTATTAATATTAAATAATATTCATTTACAATTTGGAAGGCGATTTCATCAGAATCAACAAAAGTCTGTTACCCCTGAGTTGGGTTTATGGGCATATCGTAAGCCTGCGCAACTTGATGTTCGATATGGGCATTCTGAAAACGCGGGCATTCGCTGTGCCCGTCATTTCAGTGGGGAACATCACCGTAGGTGGTTCAGGGAAGACCCCCCATGTGGAATACCTCATCAAACTACTGAAAAAGGATTTCAAGGTGGCGGTGCTTAGTCGTGGATACAAGCGCAAAAGCAAGGGGTTCATCTTGGCTGACGAAAGTAGCACGGTAAGTGACATCGGTGACGAGCCGTACCAGATGAAACGCAAGTTCAGTGAAGTGGCCGTGGCAGTCGATAAAAACCGGTGTCACGGTATAGACATGCTGGACGAGTGTGGAGTAGAACCCGAAGTGGTGTTGCTCGACGATGCCTTCCAACACCGATACGTCAAGCCAGGAATCAACATCCTGCTAGTGGATTATCATAGACTGATAACCTATGACAAGTTATTGCCCGCTGGCAGACTGAGAGAGCCACTGAAGGGAAAGAACAGAGCAGATATCGTGATCGTGACAAAATGTCCGAAGGAGATGAAGCCGATAGACTATCGTGTTATCTCGAAAGCGATGAACCTCTACCCGTATCAGCAATTATTCTTCACCAACATAGAATATGGTGGACTAAGACCCATTTTTAATGGAGCTCTTTTGGAAACAGAGGAGCTGGCGAACCGAAACGTGTTACTGCTGACAGGCATAGCATCGCCGATGCAGATGATACACGACCTCTCACCACAATGCGGGCATTTGCAGCCGCTGTCTTTCAGTGATCATCATCACTTCAACGGGAAGAACGTACAACAGATTAACGAGACCTTTGCCTTGATGGAAGGACCAAAGTGTATCATAACTACAGAAAAAGACGCTACCCGACTGGAGGGTTTGGAAGGGCTGAGCAACGAGGTAAAGGCCGGCATCTATACGTTACCAATTGCTGTCCAGTTCTTACAGGAACAGGAAGAAACCTTTAACAATTTAATAATTAACTATGTACGAAAAAATTCAAGAAACAGCATCCTGGCTCAAAGAAAGGATGAAAACGAGTCCAAAGACAGCCATTGTACTGGGAACGGGTCTCGGACAATTAGCTTCAGAAATTACTGATAAGTGTGAATTCCCCTACACGGAAATTCCCAACTTTCCCGTATCAACGGTGGAGGGACACTCCGGCAAACTGATTTTCGGAAAGTTGGGTGGTGTGGATATTCTAGCTATGCAGGGGCGTTTCCATTACTATGAGGGATATTCCATGAAGGACGTAACATTCCCTGTTCGTGTGATGTACGAGTTGGGAATCAAGACTCTTTACGTGTCGAATGCTGCCGGTGGTATGAACCCCGCCTTCAAAATTGGCGACCTAATGATTATCACTGACCATATCAATATGTTCCCCGAACACCCACTGCGTGGAAAGAACTTCCCCACAGGCCCTCGTTTCCCAGATATGCACGAGACATACGACATGTCGCTTATCAAGGAGGCTACCGCTATTGCCAAGGAGAAGAAAATCCGTGTGACCTATGGTGTCTATGTAGGTGTGCAGGGCCCAACCTTCGAGACACCTGCTGAGTATAAGATGTACCGTCTGCTGGGTGGTGATGCCGTTGGTATGAGTACAGTTCCCGAGGTAATTGTGGCACATCACTGTGGCATCCGTACCTTTGGCGTAAGCGTAATTACTGACCTAGGTGGCTTTGACGTCCCCGTAGAGGTAAGCCACGAAGAGGTACAGGAGGCAGCCAATAAAGCTCAGCCACTGATGACTGAGATTATGCGTGAGATGATTATCCGTGCCGAACGTATCGAAAGCGCCACAGCAGAAAAATACAATCAAGAACACCCAACAGAGAAATGGAAATCCAAAAAGTAGGAGAATTTGGCTTGATAGACCGGTTGACAAAGGACATCAAGCCGCAGAACATATCAACCAAGTACGGCGTAGGCGACGACTGCGCCGTACTTCACTATCCAGAATCTGAGGTGCTAGTAACCACAGACATGCTGATGGAAGGTGTACACTTTGACCTGACGTATATCGACTTACAACACCTGGGCTATAAATCGGCTATGGTGAACATCAGCGACATCTTTGCCATGAACGGCACACCACGACAGATGACGGTATCTATGGCACTGAGCAAGCGTTTCAGTGTGGAGGATATGGAGATGTTCTATAGCGGACTGCGCATGGCCTGCGACAAATGGGGGGTTGACATTGTAGGTGGTGACACGACAAGCAGTTATACAGGACTAGCCATCAGCATCACATGTATTGGTGAGGCCCAGAAAGAAGATATCGTATATCGTAACGGAGCTAAGGAAACTGACCTGATTTGTGTCAGTGGAGACCTGGGTGCCGCCTATATGGGACTGCAACTGTTGGAAAGGGAAAAGGCTGTATTTTACCAGATGGTCGATGAGGCCAAAAAGAAAGGGAAACCAGCTCCAGATTTCCAGCCAGACTTTGCAGGTAAGGAATACCTCTTACAACGTCAGTTGAAAACAGAGGCCCGTGGTGACATTATCCGAAAATTGCACGAGGCGGGCATCCGTCCAACAGCCATGATGGACATTAGCGACGGACTGTCCAGTGAACTGATGCACATCTGCAAGCAGAGTCATGTGGGATGTCGCATCTTTGAAAAACAAATACCCATCGACTACCAAACGGCAGTGATGGCTGAGGAACTGAACATGAACGTGACAACCTGTGCCCTGAACGGTGGCGAGGACTACGAGTTGCTGTTTACGGTGCCCATTGGAGATCACGAAAAGATACAGGATATGGACGACATCAAGATGATTGGCCATATCACCAAAGAGAGCCTCGGACAGATTCTCGTCACTCGCGATGATCAGGAATTCGAGTTGAAAGCTCAGGGATGGAACCCGTTGACATAATAAAGGGCCGCCCCTATGGCAGTACAGAACTCTGCATACTTTGGTATGTGAAAGCGTACATTATAGAACTTCTCTAGATTAGGATAAATCTCTTTGCACTGGGGCAAAAGGGTCAGATTACCTATCAATACAAAATCCTTGATGCCAGAATTGAGAGCAGACAGAATGGCCGCCGAGCCGATGGATTGCAGCACTAGGGTGATGATGCCAAGGGCAATATCCTCCTTGGGAGCATCATACTGGGCTTTCGAGAAAAGAGAAGCGGTGGCATCCATCGGCAGACCGGGAAGCGGACGGTTGGAAATGTCACCAATAGAAAGGTTGATATGATGAATATCTCCCTGAACGGCAAGACTCTGAATCTGTTCGGGGTCACGCGTATTCAACATCACACGACTCAAGCCCTGCAGGGTTCCCCCTCCTATTCCAATACCTCCTATATGCTGGATATGGTCGCCATCACACTGCACAAAGCTTGTACCAGTACCCATAGAGACAACGATAGCCTTAGTCAGCCCACTCTCAAAGCGGGCACCCAAGCCATCAGCCACAAACTCATCAGTTTTGCCAGTAGGCAGTCCGTAAACAGGTTCATTGATATAGGATGAGCCTACCCCTGTAACCATTACCTGCTCAACATCACTCAAGCTGATACTGTTATCATGTAAATATTTCCCAAAAGCACCATAAAGCGATGTCACCGGATCGGCTGCTGTGATGCGGATGGGTGATATCACCTGACGATCACGCAGTCCGACAATCTTTGTGGTAGAGATACCTACGTCAATTCCAATAATTATTCCCATAGTTTTTAATATTTATAGAAAAACCCCTGCTAGAGAAATCTCTAAGCCAGGGGTTTCATAATGAAAGGAGGAGTGGTACCTCCAGGAATCGAACCGGGGACACACGGATTTTCAGTCCGATGCTCTACCAACTGAGCTAAGGCACCATTGTGTTCACTAAATTCCTTTCTTGCTAGGCAATCGACTGGCGTCGTTCACGTTTGCGGGTGCAAAGGTAAGAAGAAAAAATGGTTCTGCCAAACTTTTCAGCAATTATTTTTTTGAAAGAGGCTTATTTTTCTTATTTTTTACGATTTGCGATGCTTATCGAACATATGAAGGAAATAGTTGAAGGCTTCCAAACCAGCCAATACCAAGACGGTGCTTGCACTGGCAAGCACATACATTCCGCCACCACAAGCCAAACCAATAGCTGCCGTCACCCATACACCTGCAGCAGTAGTCAGTCCACTTACCACATTCTCATCCTTACGGAAAATAATGGTACCGGCACCTATGAAACCGATACCGCTGACCACCTGGGCAGCAACACGCGACACATCCCATCGCTGAAGTTCATTGTTCATGGCTGCTTCAAAGCCATAAGCTGATACTATCATAAACAAAGCAGAACCCAAAGCCACTAGGAAATGGGTGCGGAAACCTGCCTCCTTAGAGCGATACTCTCGTTCAAGTCCAATAAGACCTCCCAGTATCGCAGCAGTGAATATTCGTAGAATAAATTCGTACTCCATAGTTAAATGTTGTTTATTTGACCGCAAAAGTACAAAAAAAAACGTATCTTTGCAAGGATATAACTAAAAAAGAGAGATTATGCAACTGCTTTTATTTGGAATTGGCATGCAGGAAATCATTGTCATAGCACTGATTGTACTGCTGTTGTTTGGAGGAAAGAAGATTCCCGAACTGATGAAAGGGCTCGGCAAAGGGGTGAAGAGTTTCAAGGACGGCATGAAGGAAATAGAGAAGGACGACGAGGAAGAGAAGAGTGAGGAGAAATAATCGGCTTCGGCGGTAATGGGCGAAATGACTTTTTGGGATCATCTGGATGTACTGAGGGCAGTACTCATCAGAATAGCCATAGCGGTTGTTGGGTTTGGTATTGTAGCCTTCTGCATGAAAGCGGAGTTGTTCAGCATCGTGTTGGCTCCTTGCTCCAGCGACTTCATTACCTACAGGCTTCTGGGCGCAGAGGCTTTCCATATTCACTTAATGAACACAGGACTGACGGAGCAGTTCATGATACATATGAAGACTGCCATCTATGTAGGTATGCTGGTGGCTTCACCCTATATATTATATGAGCTCTTCCATTTCATCTCACCAGGACTATATCAGAACGAGCGTCACTATGCGGTATGGATAGTGGGAGCAGCCTACGTGATGTTTCTCGTAGGAACGCTCATCAACTATTTTGTAGTATTTCCACTGACGGTGCGTTTTCTAGGTACCTATCAGGTAAGTCCAGAGGTAGCCAACATGCTGACACTACAGTCGTATATCGACACGCTGTTAGGCATGTGTCTGGTGATGGGCGTGGTTTTCGAGTTGCCAGTGGTGTGCGCACTCATGGGACGCATGGGACTGTTGACCGACCATTTCATGGCAACATACAGGAGGCACGCCGTGGTGGCGATACTCGTGGTAGCAGCCATCATCACACCGACAACGGATGTATTCACACTCTTTGTCGTATCACTGCCCATCTACCTGCTATATGAAATAAGTATTCAAATAGTTAGAATAACTAAACTAAACAAATAACTTTTTATGTTATGCTAAGGAAAATTAGAATTACACTGGCTGCTGTGTTCTTTGTCTGCATCACCTGGCTCTTCCTGGACTTCACAGGAACGGCATACGGGTGGCTTGCATGGATGACGAAGCTGCAATTCCTGGAGGCCTTACTGGCCCTGAACGTAGCAGTAATCATCGGACTGGTGGTAGTGACACTGGTCTTTGGTCGTATTTACTGCTCTATCATCTGCCCTTTGGGCATTTTGCAGGACATCTTCGGATGGATGGGAAAGAAAGCGAAGAAGAACCGTTATTCTTTCTCGAAGGCCATATCATGGTTACGCTATACCATGCTGGGCATCATGGTTGTTGCCATTGCAGCAGGGGTAGGTACGCTATTCCAGCTACTGGCTCCCTACTCTGCCTTCGGACGCATTGCAACCATACTCTTGCAATCCCTTTGGAAAATGGGCAACAATGTGCTGGCAACCCTTGCAGAGCAAGCTGACAGTTATGCTTTCTATCAGGTAGAGACAGGATTGCCTAATTCCAGCATAGTGATGTGCATTGCTCTGGCGACATTAGTCATCCTAGTGGTGTTGGCATGGCGCAACGGTCGTACCTATTGTAACACCATCTGCCCAGTAGGAACCCTGCTGTCTTTCTGTTCACGCTTCTCTTTCCTGAAGATACACTTCGACGAGGGCAAGTGCAGGAATTGTTCCATGTGCTCAAAGAACTGCAAGGCTGCATGTATTGATTACAAGACACATCAGGTAGATTATAGCCGTTGCGTGGTGTGCGGCAACTGTATAGAGAGCTGTAAATTTGGCGCGCTTAGCTATTCTATTTCATCTAGAAAAACTGGTGGAACTAGTCAGACCAGCCCTACCAGCAGTCCAGGCATCGATGAGAGTAAGCGAAGTTTTTTGGTTACCACAGCCCTGATGACCACAGCAGCTATGGCTCAGCAGAAAGACAAGGTGATGGACGGTGGACTGGCTGAGATTCAAGACAAGGTCGCTCCTAAGAGGCAGACCCCATTGGCTCCTCCAGGAGCACGTTCACTGGCTAACCTTGAACAGCACTGTACTGGATGCCAACTGTGTGTTTCTGAGTGTCCTAATCAGGTACTGAGACCATCTGGTGACCTGATGCACCTCATGATGCCTACTATGTCGTACGAACTAGGCTACTGTCGTCCAGAGTGTAACAGATGTTCACAGGTCTGCCCTGCTGGTGCCATCAAGCCTATTGAGAAAGAAGACAAATCGTCCACGCAGATTGGACATGCTGTATGGATTAAGAAAAACTGCGTAGTGTTGACGGATGGTGTAGAGTGTGGAAACTGCGCACGCCATTGTCCAGTAGGCGCCATCGAGATGGTTCCCAGCAATCCTAATGACGAGGAGTCACCTGCCGTTCCTGCAGTGAACGAGGCTCGTTGCATAGGCTGTGGCTCGTGTGAATATCTATGTCCCGCGCGCCCCTACTCTGCCATTTATGTGGAAGGACACGAGGTGCACAAGGAACTATAGGTGGAAATTAAAAATGAGAAAAGAAAGAAATGAAAGAAATGAAAAAAATATCAAGACGCAATTTCCTGAAACAGTTAGGTGGTGGCACCATTGCTACCGCCGCCGTCCTGACAGGCTGCAAATCAAAGTCTGACACCAAGGCTATTGACGAGTATAAGAAGCAGGTGGAACCTCCAGTAGGAAAGATGACTTACCGCACGAATGCTGGAACAGGTGACAAGGTATCCATATTGGGTTATGGCATGATGCGCCTGCCTTCGAAGACGGAAAACAAGGACGATTACGATCAGGACATGATTAACCAGCAGGTTGACTATGCTATAGAACATGGAGTAAACTACTTCGACACAAGCCCTGTCTATTGTCAGGGTAAGTCGGAGACCTGCACGGGTATAGCACTGAGCAGACATAAACGCAGTGAGTATTTCGTAGCCACAAAACTGTCGAACTTCAATCGTGACTTCTGGAGTTTTGAGAAATCGAAAGAGATGTATCTCAACTCCATGAAGCAGTTGCAAGTTGACTATATTGATTATTACCTGCTACACGCCGTAGGTGGTGGCATGGATGAGTTCAATGGACGCTATGTTGACAATGGCATCATGGACTTCCTGATGAAAGAGCGCGAGGCTGGAAGAATACGCAACCTGGGATTCTCATTCCATGGTTATAAGACGGTGTTCGACGAGCTACTGGCCACTCATGAGAAGTACCATTGGGACTTCGTACAGATTGAGCTGAACTACCTGGACTGGGACTTTGCTAACGAGATAAGTAGCCGGAACGTGGATGCCCACTATCTCTATTCCGAGTTGGAAAAGCTCAATATCCCCATGGTAGTTATGGAACCACTACTCGGAGGCAGACTGGCTAACCTGCCACAATACATGGCGGCAGAGCTGAAACAACGTGAGCCGGAACGTAGTGTAGCCTCGTGGGCTTTCCGCTATGCAGGAACACCCAAGGGCGTGCTGACCGTCCTGTCGGGAATGACTTACATGGAGCACCTGAAGGATAATCTACTGTCCTACTGTCCACTGGTTCCACTGACCGAGACAGAACAAAAATACTTGCATCAAGATGTGGCAGAGCGTATCGTAGGTTTGGAGAACATTCCCTGCAACGACTGCAAATACTGCATGCCGTGTCCTTATGGAGTGGACATCCCTGCTATCTTTGTTCATTACAACAAATGCAAGAACGAAGGTCTGTTGCCTCGTGACCGCATGGACAAGGAATACAAGGAACAGCGCCGGGCTTACCTGATAGGTCTGGACAGGAAAGTGCCCAAGCTTAGACAGGCAGACCACTGTATCAGTTGTGGACAATGTGAGCCCCACTGCCCACAGAGCATCCGCATCCCAAGGGAATTACGCAAAATCAGCGAGTTCGTTGAAGCCTTGAAGCAGGATACGCTAACCCGTCCACAGGAGGACTAAAGAAAGGTTCGCAAAAAAAGAATAGAAAAGAGAGGCTCAAAATATATCGAGCCTCTCTTTTTGTATGGGAATATTTGTAAGGGATTACTTTGCGTAAGCCACAGAACGGGTTTCACGGATAACGGTGATCTTCACCTGTCCGGGATAAGTCATCTCATTCTGAATCTTGGAAGCAATCTGTCCGCTTAGTGCCTCAGTCTCTGCATCGTCCATCTTGTCAGCACCAACGATGACACGGAGTTCACGACCAGCCTGGATAGCATAGGTCTTGGTGACTCCAGGATAAGACATGGCGATGGCCTCAAGGTCATTCAAACGCTTGATATAAGCCTCAACGATCTCCCTACGGGCACCTGGACGGGCTCCTGAGATAGCATCACAAATCTGAACGATGGGCGCGAGAAGGGTCTGCATCTCCATCTCGTCATGGTGAGCACCGATAGCATTGCAGATATCGGGTTTCTCCTTAAACTTCTCGGCAATCTTGGCACCATAAAGTGCGTGTGGCAATTCGCTCTCCTCATCGGGTACCTTACCAATATCATGGAGTAAGCCAGCGCGCTTGGCTTTCTTGGGATTAAGACCTAGTTCAGAAGCCATCACGGCACAAAGGTTAGCGGTTTCACGAGCGTGCTGCAAGAGGTTCTGACCATAGGAAGAACGATATTTCATCTTACCAATGATACGAATCAGCTCTGGATGAAGACCATGAATACCCAGGTCGATAGCAGTACGCTTACCTGTCTCGATTATCTCATTCTCCAATTGTTTCTTTACCTTGGCTACGACCTCTTCAATGCGAGCGGGATGGATACGTCCATCAGCCACCAACTGGTGGAGAGCCAAACGACAGGTCTCACGACGCACGGGGTCGAAAGCTGAAATAACGATGGCTTCGGGAGTGTCGTCAACCACAATTTCCACACCGCAAGCAGCTTCCAAAGCACGAATATTACGACCCTCACGACCGATAACACGACCTTTCACATCGTCATTTTCTATATGAAACACAGAAACGCTGTTTTCTACAGCCGTCTCAGTGGCTACACGTTGGATTGTCTGGATAACGATCTTCTTGGCTTGCGCATTGGCATTTAACTTGGCCTCATCCATGATTTCATTGATGTAGGCGGCAGCATCGGTCCTCGCTTCATCCTTCAAAGACTCCACCAAACGAGCTTTTGCCTCATCGGCAGAAAGTCCCGAAAGTTCTTCAAGTTTAGCACGTTCCTGATGTTGCATCTTCTCCAGTTCTTCCTGCTTGAGAGCCAGCAACTTCTTCTCGTTTTCAATGCGGTTCTGCTGATTGTCGAGGTCGTTCTTACGGCGCCCTAGTTCTTCCTGGCGCTGGTTGAGCGACATCTCACGCTGCTTCAACTTGTTCTCGTTCTGCTGGATGTGTTGATTGCGCTGCTGCACCTCTTTCTCCAACTCACTCTTCTTGTTCAGGAATTTCTCCTTCACCTCGAGTAATTTCTTTTCTTTGATGACTTCTGCCTCCTTCTTAGCGGCACTGACCATCTCGTTATATTTTCCCTTGATTACAAAGCGGAAAATCAAAAAACCACAGACGCCTCCTAATACTAAGGCGGCTACAATGGCAATAATAGCAACTATTATGTTCATAAATTTATATATATAGAGTTAATGTTTACATCACTTACGCTCATCGAGTACACTTTCAATCTCTTTAGTAAGCTGGGCAAAAACATCAACAAAGGGAGCGGTATCGTTGCTCGAATGCTCTTTCTGATACATCAGCGCAATGTCTATCAACGTCATTAGCGAAATAATATGATCACTCTTGAGCCCTTTATATGCCTGAGCATAGGCATTGTAACGCTCGGTGATGAGTTTCGCTGCTAAACGATAGAATTCCTCGTCATCACGATTAATGACAACTTCTATATCTTCGTCATAGACGTGCAGTCTGATACGTAGTCTATCCTTGTTCTGTTCTGCCATGGCTTGTTCTCCTTTTAGTTCTCGTCACTGAGGATTGCAATGCACTTATTGACGTCACGTATAAGCTTGGCCAACCGATCCTTAGCACCATCAAGGTTACCGTCGGTAATTTCAATCATCCTAGCCATTTTCAGTGAATCATAGTCATTCTGCTGCTGTTCCAACTTTGCACGCAAATCTGCCACGTCTTTCTTGCCGTTATCCACCTCGACACGCAACCCCTCATTCTCTTTTTTAAGTTCTTGAAAGCGGAGTATCATCTGACGCAAGCGGGCCTCAAACGCTGTTATAGTTTTCTCGTTAGCAGTCATAACTCATTCACTTTATGTCACAAAGGTAAAAATAATTATTGACAACGGGTTAGTAGTCCGCTGATAATTAACAATTCAGCACCATGAATTAAGATTTTTTAATCATCATTCTTCGGTCTAGGCTCTTTCTTTGCCAGCATAACCACTTTATAAACGAAATCTGTAGTCCACTGTTGCGAGAATCCCAACTTCTGAGCATATTGGCGAATGGCCACCACAGTTTTCATGACACCAGCATCAGAAAAGTCGTTCTTAGTAAAAATGTCATTGACCGTTTTTTCGGTCATCGTGCGTATGGCACTCTTAAAGATACTGGGTAAACGAAGTTTGAACTTCATAAGATTGCCGGTAAGCATCATCAGGTCCTGGGTAAATCCTGAGAACTGATACATATAAACCTGCACATCTTGCACTCTCTTACAACGCTTGCGGATGCTGGCATCTATCTCCTTTGTGAAACTGTCGTCCATGCCATAAATTTCTTTCAGCATCTTATTGCAACGAGCTTTCTCTGCCAAACCGAGCTTATTGTTCTGTGTTGGAACCTTCAGCGTAGCCTTGAACACACGCAAATCAGGCAACGCTGCCAAATTGGTGATACCCAGATCTGCTGCCATCACAGCCTGGAAATAGACACGGATAAGCGTCATGAAATCCTCCATGCCACCAGCCTTCTGAGTATCCTCCTTTTTCCCGAATAATTTACTTATAAAACTCATTATTTATTAATAATTATCAATTAATTGCGTGCAAAGGTACAAAAAATAGCGAAAAGTGAAGAGTGAAAAGAAAAAAAAATGCCTACATCACACAATTTTCAAATCCTAACGCTCTTGTTTGAACTATTTTTCTTATTTTTGCATCATAAATCGAAATAGATTATGAAAGGTATCGTATTAGCAGGAGGTAGCGGCACCCGCCTCTACCCTATCACCAAGGGTGTTTCGAAACAGTTAATTCCTATATTCGACAAGCCCATGATTTACTATCCCATCTCGACACTGATGCTGGCTGGTATTCGCGAGATTCTAATTATCTCAACCCCCTTTGATCTACCAGCTTTCAAGCGCCTGTTGGGCGATGGTTCTGAACTAGGTGTAAGATTTGAATATGCCGAACAACCGTCTCCTGACGGACTGGCACAGGCTTTTATCATTGGTGAGAAGTTTATTGGCAACGATTGCGCCTGTCTGGTTTTGGGCGACAACATTTTCTATGGCAGCGGCTTTACCGGCATGCTCAAGCAAGCCGTGAAGAGTGCTGAGGAAAACGGACGCGCTACTGTTTTTGGATATTACGTTAACGACCCTGAGCGTTACGGAGTGGCAGAATTCGATGATGAAGGCAACTGTCTGAGTATTGAAGAGAAACCTGCCAAGCCTAAGAGTAACTATGCCGTAGTGGGGCTTTATTTCTATCCCAACAGCGTAGTAGAGATAGCCAAGAGAATCAAGCCCAGTGCTCGTGGCGAACTGGAGATTACCACTGTCAACCAAAAATACCTGGAAGACAAGAACTTGCTGGTACAAACCCTACAACGTGGTTTCGCATGGCTGGATACCGGCACACACGATTCACTCAGCGAAGCCTCAACCTTCATTGAGGTCATTGAGAAGCGGCAGGGGTTAAAAATAGCCTGCTTGGAAGAAATTGCCTATAAGCGAGGCTGGATAGACAAAGAACAACTGAAAAAACTGGCTGAGCCGATGAAGAAGAACGACTATGGTCAGTATTTGCTGCGTCGCGCAGAAGAGTACAAGAAGTAATGAGAAATGAGTAATGAGAAATGAGTAATGAGTAATTATGATTTGTTTATGCGCAAGATTTCTACCTAGAATTTCATCCAGAGTCTTCTGCCTATTCGGTAATCACAATTACTAATTACTAATTACTAATTACTCATTACTCATTTGGAATTATTCCTCATTGGAGAAATTCCTCACGCAGTTACTCAGCGCTTTAGGATTTCCCATATCATACATCACCCCTTTTAATCGGATACCCATCATACCACTCTGCTTACGAACAGCTTCTAAAGCGGAGGTCAACTCTATCTCACGTGTGGAGTCGCCTTCTGCATCCGCCTGTTGGATATCCGCAGCAAGTTGGGCAAAGACCTCAGGTGTCAGGATATATTGTCCAAACACGCTATAGTATTCCTTCTGTCCTTCGCTATTTCTAACACCAAGAAACTCCTCGGCATAACTGGCTTTCGGTTTCTCATTCATAACAGAAACGTTAAGAATGGTGCGATCCTTGTCTTCCCAAACGCCACTTAGAATACCATAATGACTTACTTCTGCCAAAGGAACAGGATGAATGCTAACCATGAGTTGGTTATAGCGCTCATACTCTTCAATCATTTGTAAAGCACAAGGTTTGTTGGACAGAGTGCGATAAAGCGTGTCGCCCAAAAGCAACAGAACCGGTTCATTACCAACAAACTCCGCAGTCTGATAGACCGCATGGCCAAAACCTCTCTTCTCACGCTGATAAACATAGCGCAACTGTCTTCCGATAGAAAGGATACGATTTTCGTACTCCTGGGCTTCGGGGTTAAGCTTACGCAGGTGTTCTTCAGAAAGCGGCCGTTCAAAGAACTCTGTATATTGGATGCGCTCCTCTTCAGAGCCCAGCACTAAACAAATCTCCTCTATCCCACTCTTCACCAATTCCTCTAACAAGATAAGAATGACGGGACGTACCATCCCATCGGGGCATGGAATAGGGAAAAAGTCTTTCTTCAAGGCACGTGTGGCAGGATAGAGACGAGTGCCAAAACCAGCAACGGGAATAATGGCTTTGCGAACTGTATGAACAGGATGAAGTGTCAAAGGATAAGCCCGCAGATTGGCTGCATTCAGATAATCAACCAACTGCTGTTGAGCCTCTTTGTCACGCGCCAAGAACTGAACAGAGCCATCACCGTGAGACCCCACGCCCTTACCGCCATAAATCAAAGGTTGTATCTGAGAATCATTCAGTACCTTATGCAACTTGGGTGCCCACAAGGCCGGAGACATCGGAGCAACATGCTTATCGAACATGTCTTCCGCCTCCGTCATCAGCTTACCCAAAGCCTCCACATTACCACTCGCCATATACTGAACAGCCCTATCCACAATACTCTGATTCCACTCGCCTAAAGCCTTATGTAGGTTCTCTTCAGCCTCTGTAGAGGCAAAAGGATAGGCTTTATTCAAGTCAGAAAGAATCTTAATAGTATCTTTCTCTGCACACAAATCAGCAAAGACCCAGTACAAAGGTTTCTTTACATTCAGCGATTTCACCTCTATCTCATCACCATCAAAGGTCATCAGATTAGGCTTCACACCAAATGCACAGGCTTGGTCAAGACGACCGCAACGGGAAGAGGTGCGCAACTCGCCCAGATAGGCGATATTCATCTCACCCAAAGTATTCAGGTTCAGTTTGTAAAGCTGATTAAAGGCACGAGCCACCAATACGCAAATCGCAGCAGAGGACGACAAGCCACTCTTCATGGGTAGTGTCATCTTGGTGATGCGGATTCGCACACCACCTACTTTATACCACTCTAACATATAGGAGGCCACACCAGCACAATAACAGAAGAAAGAACCCGACTTTGCCACATGCTTCAACTCGCTCTCATTCATTCTACAGGAGAAGTCACTCCACTCCTCCTCTATCTCGGGAGCATCACTATACATCTCAAAGATGGACGATTTTTCCACCTCTGCATAAATGCCCTGCTCAATACCGGTAACGATAGAAGCACCTGGCAAAATATCAGCATTCATGGTGCGATAGTGACCTGCCCAGTCTGTGTGCTCTCCAAACAGACACAAACGGCCTGGAACAAAAAGTTTCTTCATTACAATATTATTCTGTATTTTTATTCAAACTTTGCACAAAGATAGGGTGTTTTACCCATAAAAACGCACTTTTTCCCAATTTTATTTGGTCAAACTAATTATTTTATATACTTTTGCAGGCAAATCAACAAATTTTAATAACTTTTAAAAACATATTGCCTATAAGGAATCTCTACTTCATTATATAAAAATAAGGAAGAAAATGAAGGATTATGCAAGCTTAGCCGACGAGCAGTTGGCATTGCTTTATTCAGAAGGAGACTTCAGGGCTTTCGACCAGTTATTAGAACGAAATCAGCAAAAGCTCTTTTCATACATTCTATTCGTGGTTCATGACCCCGAAATGGCTAATGACGTCTTTCAGGAAACATTCGTGAAAGTAATCACTAAGCTACAAGATGGTAAATATTCCGACACAGGAAAATTCCATTTCTGGCTGATACGCATTGCCCATAACGTAATTATGGACAACTATCGTCATCAGAAGAGTGCCCATTTCGTGGAACCCACCGAGGACAACGACTTGAACAAGTTGCGCTCTAACGACCTTATGGACATCAATAGGGAGAATGAATATGTGAACACCCAGGTAATGGCCGATGTACGCCGTCTTATGGACGCCTTGCCAGCCCCACAACGTGAGGTTGTTTACATGCGGTTCTATCAGGATTTATCGTTCAAAGAGATTTCCGAGATAACAGGTGTCAGCATCAACACTTCGTTAGGTCGTATGCGCTATGCACTGATCAACATGCGGCGTATGGCTAGACAGCACAATATCCAGTTGAATATGGAGCTGTGACAGAAGGAAAAGCTAAAGTGCCCGCAGGGTGCTGATAGCTTTCTCTGGCGTTGGATTTCCAAAGACATAGCTGCCTGCAACTAACACATCAGCACCCGCCTCCACCAGACGGGGAGCTGTTTCGTTCTGCACACCGCCATCTATCTCTATCAAGGTCTTGGATCCCCTGTCGGCAATCAACTGTCGCAGCTGGCGGACTTTCTTGATGGTGTTTTCTATGAATGTTTGACCACCAAACCCGGGGTTGACACTCATCAGCAACACCATATCCACATCATTAATGATATCCTCCAATAAGCATACAGGAGTAGAAGGATTCAGGGTCACCCCAGCCTTCATCCCTGCTTGATGGATTTCCTGGACAGTACGATGAAGATGTACACATGCCTCCAGATGAACATTCATCATCATAGCACCCAACTTAGCTGTCTGCTTGATATACTGTTCGGGATGAACAATCATATAATGAACATCCAACGGTTTTGTACACTTTTTGGCTACAGCCTCCAAAACGGGAAAGCCAAAAGAGATGTTCGGCACAAACACGCCATCCATCACATCCAGATGAAGCCAGTCTGCTTCACTGCGATTAATCATTTCAATTTCACTGTCGAGGTGTAGGAAGTCGGCAGCAAGCAACGAAGGAGATACTAATGTGGCCATATTCGCTTGTTAATTCAGACACAAGATCGACGTTGTTCCATCGATTTTCATATTGTACATACGTGCAAACTGCTTGATGAAGAGAATAGTCGATTTACGGGGCTGTAATTCTTCGGGAGTAAAATTTTGCATAGGCGATAACGTTTAATTATTTTATTAATTAACGCACATCTTTGCCCTTTATTATACCTTTCTTAAAAAATTATTTTACCCGGTAAAATTCTATCTGTTTCATGCCGTTCAGAAAGTCGCGAGCCATCATGCGTTTCTTACCTGCCATCTGCAGTTCCGTTATCTCCAACCACTCGTCGTCAGCAGAGATATAGAGTGACTTTCCTGTCACAGCGATGCTACCGGGAGTCTGCCCTGCCCTGCCCGTTTTATGGGTCTTGTAAATTTTCAACACGGTTTCCTTTCCATCGGGAGCCACCAACGTGGTCCATGCACCAGGATAAGGACTTAAGCCTCGTACGAAGTCATACACCTGTTTAGCTGGCTTCGTCCAAATAATCTCACACGTTTCCTTGAAAATCTTGGGAGCGGGTTTAAGTGAAGAGTGAAGAGTGAAGAGTGAAGAGTCATTTTGCTCCACCGTATCAGGATGTCCGTCAGCAGCAATGATAGTCTCCAGCGTTTCCAGACAGAGTTGAGCCCCCAAGTGCATTAATCCGTCATAAACATATTCCACGTCAGCTTCATCGGGAATATCAAAGGTCTTCTTCTTGATGATGCGTCCCGTATCGATGTCATGATCCAGGAAGAACGTAGTGACCCCCGTCTGCTTCTCACCATTGATGACGGCCCAGTTGATAGGTGCTGCCCCACGATATTGCGGCAGCAAGGCTGCATGTACATTAAACGTACCATATTCCGGCATTGCCCACACCACTTCTGGCAGCATGCGGAAAGCAACCACTACCTGCAGGTTTGACCTATAAGTGCGAAGTGTTTCCACAAACTCCGGGTCCTTCATCTTTACTGGTTGCAATACAGGGATATTCTTCTCTAGCGCATACAATTTTACAGCTGATGGCTGCATCTCCGTCTGATGGCGCCCAACAGGTTTGTCGGGTTGCGTCACAACTGCCACTACATTATATTCGTTTTCCACCAGTGCCTGCAGTGTTTCCACCGCAAACTCCGGTGTACCCATAAATACTATTCGTAAATCTTCCTTTCTCATTTTCACTCTTCCCTATTCACTATTCACTGTTCACTATTCACTAGGGCGAAGCCCGCCACTCTCGCCTAATCCTGGCTCAAATCGTGCACCATCTTACGATACATGTCATACATCCTTCTTCGCGAGATATATCCTTTCAGATGGTGGTCAGCATCCAATACCGGCAGCCAGTCTGCTTGTGTCCGTTCAAAAGTCTTCATCACCTCGGTCATAGGCGTTCCATCATTCAGCACGTCTGCCGGGTTAACCATCAGCTGACTAGCCTTGAAATGATGATACAGCTCAGTGCGGAACACCACATGGCGTATTTTCTGTATGTTAATCTCACCAAGCAATATGCCAGCTGCATCAGTTACAGGCAACACACTACTACGGCTACGACTGATTTTATGCACCATCTGTCCCAATTCCATATCTGGGTCAACACTTTGGAAATCATGATCTATCACGGAATCAAGACTCATCAACGTCAGCACTGCATGGTCAGTATGGTGAGTTACCAATCGCCCTTGCTTGGCCAAGCGCATTCCATAGATGCTATGAGGCTCAAAGATAATAATGGTCAGATAAGCCGAAACAGAAACTATCATCAAGGGCATAAAGAGATTGTAGCCACTCGTAATTTCAGCAATCAGGAAAATGCCCGTCAACGGAGCATGCATCACACCCGACATAACCCCTGCCATACCCAACAGAGCAAAGTTCTTTTCCGGGACATAGACCCCTAACTCATGAATGTTCCACAGACGGGCAAACAGGAATCCCGTAAAACAGCCAATGAACAGCGAGGGGGCAAAAGTACCTCCGCAGCCACCACCTCCGTTGGTTGCCGAGGTGGCAAACACCTTGGTCAATAAAACCAGTCCTATATATAGAATAAGGTACTCGCTATGTCCATAAAACAGAGAGCCGGACAAAATCTGATTCCAGTCTGCATCCGTCCGTCCATTCAGCAGCAGATTGATACTATGGTAACCCTCCCCATAAAGTGAAGGGAAGAGGAAAATCAGCGTACTTAGGATAAGACCGCCAATGATAAACTTCACATACGGTTTGTTCTTGAAACGGGCAAACATATCCTCACAGGCATTCATCGCGCGGATGAAGTAAAGACTTACCAGTCCGCAGCTAATACCCAGTAAAATAGAGGCTGGGACACGCTGTACCGTCCAGTCTGAATCCAGATGGAAGGAGAAAAGTACGGCATTACCACTAAAGATGTAAGTAAAGCACGTTGCTGTCACACAGCTGACCAGAATAGGCAGAAGCGAAGCCATTGTCAGGTCAATCATCAGCACTTCCAACGTGAACACCAATCCTGCTATAGGTGCCTTAAAAATACCGGCAATAGCCCCTGCAGCACCACAGCCCACAAGTGTCATCAGCGTCTTATTGTCTAATTTGAACAGCTGTCCCAGATTAGACCCTATGGCAGATCCCGTCAGCACGATAGGAGCCTCGGCACCCACAGATCCACCGAAACCAATGGTTATAGCAGATGCAATAACACTCGACCAAGTGTTATGTGCCTTCAGACGTGAGCGATTAGAGGAAATAGCATAGAGTATTCGCGTTATTCCATGCGAGATATTATCCTTGACTATATAACGCACAAACAGGGAAGTCAAGTAAATACCTATTACGGGATAGACGAGATATAACCAGTTGTAACTGACAGCCGAGAAATGTCCTGTCAAGAGAGCCACAATCTGATTAATCAGCCCATGAAGGACAAACGCTGCCACTGCGGAGAAAAAGCCAACGAAAAACGCCAAGATAAGCAAGAACATCTTGTCGCTGACATGGGTGGTGCGCCACTCATGCAGCCGTTGTCGCCAGACAGGCACTATCGTTTCCATTGGTTGCTTGTCCATAAATCCTGTCTATTACAGAGCAAATTTATATCCGACGGTCAGTTGAATCAAATCACTACGTTTCTTGTCCATTGCATTGTCAATGACCCTCGTCACTGCAAAATTGTATCGGGCATCAATTACGAAATTGTTAAACTCGTAAGACAGACCAACGGGAATGGAAAAGCAGAATTTCTTGCAATGGTCCTTAATATCTGTATCCACATCATGAACACGCTCTTTGGCATTCAACAGGAAGCCGAACTGAGCACCCGTCTTGATTGCCAGTCCTTTGAGCACATAGAAATTGGCTGTCAGCGGGATGTTCAGATAGTTCAGTCGGGTTATCACCGACTCATCCTCATAGTTAAACTTCCATCCCTGCATGGCATAATTGATCCCTGCGGCAACACCCAACCATTTGGCGGCATAATACTCTCCTTCAACACCTATCACAATACCTGCCACAAGCTTCCTTTTCTCTTTTGGCTCAGCAACCCAAGTGCCGGAGAGGTATCCGCTACCAAGACCTATCTTAGGTTGCAAAGTGAAGGTTCCGATCTCGCGCATGGTATTCTGTGCTTCACAGACGATGGACATTATCGCCATAAGGGCCACTAACAATATCTTTTTCATATTTCTCATCTTTTTTTATTTTCTGATTATTTCCACTTCACCATTCTGACGCAGGCGAATGATGCTGCTGGGCTGATGGGGCTTATGCTCTTGGCGCCGGCTCCAGCAAACATAGTCAACTGCATCTATTAATTCCTGAGCGATATCACAATAGTTCTGGGCCGCAGGCTCACCACTAATATTAGCAGAAGTTGACACCAATGCCTCTTGGAACCGATAGCACAACTCCTTGGAAAAAGGCTCATTCGTGATGCGCAAAGCTATAGAGCCATCATCTGCTATCAGATTGGGTGCCAGATTAACGGCACCGTCAAGAATAATGGTGGTTGGCTTCGTATCGCCTTCCTGCAAACTGTCTATCAGTTGCCAGGCAACATCAGGAACCTGGCGCACATAGCGCTGCAGCCTGGCATCGGAATCCACCAAACAGATGAGTGCCTTCGAATCGTCACGTTGCTTGATTTCATAGACCCGTTTTACAGCCTCGGCATTGGTAGCATCACATCCGATGCCCCATACGGTGTCCGTCGGATAAAGTATCACCCCACCCTTCCGCAGCACCTCTACTGCATTCTTAACATCTTGCTCTCTTGTCATTATCAACTATCAATTGTCAATTATCCCCTAAAACTCTGAAGTAAAGTGGAACTTAATATGCTTAAAGTCTTCTTGCGCCATAGAGAGCACATAGCCCGAATCGGCCAAAAAGACATCACGACCTTCCTTGTCCTTAGCCATATACTGGTACTTACGCTTCTTGAAGTTTTCCAACTCCGCAGCATCGTCACTCTCTATCCAACATGCCTTGTAAAGATGAACGGGTTCCCAACGGCACTTGGCATTATACTCGTTCTCCAAACGATATTGGATAACTTCAAACTGTAGCTGACCTACCGTTCCAATAATCTTACGACCGTTAAACTGGTTAACGAACAACTGGGCTACACCCTCGTCCATCAACTGGTCGATACCTTTCTGAAGCTGCTTCGACTTCATGGGATCGTCGTTCTCGATATACTTGAACAACTCTGGCGAGAAGGAAGGCAGTCCGCGGAAATGCAACTGCTCGCCTTCGGTTAAAGTATCACCAATTTTGAAGATACCACTGTCGGGCAGACCTACAATATCGCCTGGCCACGCCTCGTCTATCGTGCTCTTGCGCTGCGCCATAAACTGCGTAGGCGATGAGAAACGCAGCGTCTTACCCTGACGCACATGCAGATAGGGTTGGTTACGCTGGAACTTACCGCTGCACACCTTGCAGAAAGCAATGCAGGAACGGTGGTTGGGGTCGATATTGGCTGTAATCTTAAATATAAATCCCGTAAACTTGGGCTCCTCAGGCTGCACGTCGCGCTCCTCAGCCTTCGTAGGCTTTGGACTGGGGGCTATCTCTACGAAGCAGTTCAGTAGCTCCTGAACACCGAAGTTGTTCAATGCAGAGCCGAAAAATACGGGAGCCACCTCGGCGGCACGATAGGTTCCCACCTCAAATTCGGGATATACTCCATCTACCAGTTCCAAGTCCTCACGCAGCTTGGCGGCATCCTGCTCGCCCACGCGTTTATCGAGTTCCTCGCTGTCAATATCCACCTCTACCTTCTCCGTCACGCGCTGCTTATCAGGAGTGAAAAGGTCCAGCTTATTTTCATAAATATTATATACGCCCTTGAACTTAGCACCCTGATTGATAGGCCACGACAGGGGACGCACCTTGATTTCCAACTCCTGCTCCAATTCATCTAACAGGTCGAAAGGGTCACGGCCTTCACGGTCCATCTTGTTGATAAAGATGATGACGGGTGTATTCCTCATGCGGCAGACACTCATCAGTTTGCGCGTCTGTGTCTCCACACCTTTGGCACCATCTACCACGATAATCGCAGAATCCACCGCTGTTAACGTACGATAGGTATCTTCTGCAAAGTCCTGGTGACCAGGAGTATCCAGAATATTCACCTTATATTCTATGTCTGACCCCTCTGGGGTGTAGTCGAACTCCATCACGGAAGTCGATACAGAGATTCCACGCTGTTTCTCGATATCCATCCAGTCACTGGTAGCCGTTTTCTTAATCTTATTATTCTTCACGGCACCTGCTACCTGAATCTGTCCGCCAAAGAGCAGGAACTTTTCAGTAAGGGTAGTCTTACCAGCATCTGGGTGCGATATGATCGCAAATGTTCTTCTTCTTTCTATTTCTTGATTCATTTTTCACTTTTCACTATTCATTATTCACTTAGAAGTTTGCGCACGCAAACTTCGAGACTCTCTTCCCAATACGGAATTTCCACCTGATAGGTGCTCTTTATCTTCGTCTTGTCGAGCACGGAATAGTGGGGACGGTGTGCCGGAGTGGGATATTCCGCAGTATGCAACGGACGGACACGACATGTAGTAATGCCTGCCAGTCGGTGTATTGCTTTGGCAAAGTCATACCACGAAATAACGCCTTCGTTGGAGAAATGATAGACACCCGGCAGAATACCCTTCTCAATAACTGTCATGATGATACGGGCCAAGTCGCGTGCATAAGTAGGTGTTCCTATCTGGTCGAAAATAACGCCCAGCTCTGGCTTCTCTTTGCCCAGACGAATCATGGTCTTCACGAAATTATTGCCAAAAGTACTATATAGCCAGGCTGTACGGACAATCATACTCCTCTTGCAGAATTTTGTCACACCAATTTCACCGGCCAGCTTGGTAGAGCCATAAACGCTGTTGGGACAAGGGGTGTCCGTCTCTACGTAAGGTGTATGCTTCGTACCGTCAAACACGTAATCAGTACTGATCTGAATCATCCAGCCTCCTCGCTTGTCAACGGCGGCAGCCAGATATGCCGGGGCTACCGTGTTCAGCGTCGTACACAACTCTTTGTTATCTTCGGCTTTATCAACTGCAGTATAGGCGGCACAGTTCACGACACCATCAATCTGATGTTCCGCAACAAACTGGTTGATAGCGAGTTGGTCGGTGATGTCCAATTCCTGGACATCGGTATTAAACCAATTATGCTGTGGATACTCCTTTTCCAGCAACTGCATCTCGTTTCCCAGTTGACCATTACAACCTGTAATCAGAATATTCATCTAATATTTGACAATTTGACTATTTACTATTTTACTATTTTATTCGAACTGCAGGGGTTCCTGCTTATCTTTCAGGTAATAATCGTTCAGCATACCAATGAAGGTCGAAATCTCCTTGACGGCATGCTGTGTATTAGCTGTCAGCTCTTTCTTCTGCAAGCGAAGCATCATCACGCCATACAGGGAATTGAAGCAGGTCTCTACTTCATTTTCTTCTTTGTTCGACCCGCGATTCCGCAATTCCACGATATATGGCAGTACCTTATAGTATTCTGCATTGTAAAAAGGAAATTTGGACGATGCCAGCAATTGGGCATGCAACTCCTGCAGCTGCTGCATAACAACCTTATTGATCTGCAGGTGTCCCTGCTCTCGACAGCCTTCCGAATTCATCATCCGAATCAGATTGCCAAACCAGTCGGTCTCCTCCTCCTTCTGCTCGTCAGTATAGTCGAAACGCTCTACATATTCCTTCCGAATACGGCTCAACGAACAGCCAAAGGCACGAATAGTGTCCTCCACCTGCCACATATAGAGCAAGTATTCTGCGATATTTGTCTTGCGTAATTCCAGTGCTATAAACATATAAACTTACTCCTATTCAAAAGAAACGAAACAGATTAGTCACCGTACCGAACAGCGAAATCACAGAGAAAATTATCACCACCGCACCAATAATCTGATTGATGATGCGGATGCCATCTTCCTGGAATATGGTACGTATCTTATCAACGAGCCAAGTGAGCCCATACCACCACAGCAATGCTCCGCCGACAATGCTGGCAAAACCAACCAGCATCTCAAAAGGACGATCGGGAATGACAAAGGCAAACTGGGCGAAAAGACCCATAAACAGGAAGATTATCAGCGGATTGGAGAAAGTTACCAAAAAGGCCGTCCACATATTATACCACAGAGAGCCCCGCTGCTGTCCGGAGTGATGCATATTCTTGGTAGGGTCGGTATGCCACGTATAGATGCCAAAAGCCAACAACAGCACACTACCTATAATCTGCAAATAAAACTTATTCTGCTCATTATTGATGAAATCCATCACAAAAGCCATTCCGAAACCAGTGATGCCGGCATACACAATATCACTGATAGCTGCTCCGACACCTGTAACCATACCAAACCAGCGTCCTTTGTTCAGCGTGCGCTGTACACAAAGAATACCGACAGGACCCATTGGCGCAGAAGCTATCATACCAATCAGCATGCCCTTGAAAACCAAATCTACTATGTTAATATGTATCGGAAACGGCATATCGGGTGCAAAGATACGAATAAGTGAGCGAAAAAGCAAATTTATTTGCATTTTTCCGAACGTGAGTATCTAAGACCATTGGTCAAAGATACGAATAAGTGAGCGAAAAAGCAAATTTATTTGCATTTTTCCGAACCCCTTCCCTTGTTGTTTCAGATATTTTTTGTAACTTTGCGCTCACAAAACGTAAATATTCACAGCTAAACGTTATAATATATGATCAACGAAGAACAAGGAATCAAGCCGTATGTCATCGGTTTAGACCTAGGAGGAACCAATTCCGTATTTGGTATCGTAGATGCTAGAGGTGACATTAAAGCAACCACAGCCATTAAAACAGGTGGATTTAATAGCGCAGAGGACTATGTAAAAGCATCTGTAGAAGCATTACAGCCTATCATTGAACAGGTGGGAGGTCTTGGCAAAATCAAGGCAATGGGCATTGGAGCACCCAACGGAAATTATTACAAAGGAACAATCGAAAAGGCACCCAATCTGCCTTGGGCTCACGACACCATTGTCCCACTAGCCAAGCTCTTCAGCGAGCAGTTGGGAGGAATTCCCGTAGCACTCACCAATGACGCCAATGCCGCAGCCATCGGTGAAATGGTTTATGGTGTGGCTCGTGGCATGAAGAATTTTATTGTCATTACGCTGGGCACTGGCGTAGGCTCCGGTATTGTAGTCAACGGACAATTACTCTATGGACACGACGGCTTTGCTGGCGAACTGGGACACGTCACAATGGTTCGTGGCGCAGAGGGACGCAGCTGCGGTTGTGGCAGAACAGGTTGTCTGGAGGCATATTGCTCTGCAACAGGTGTAGCCCGAACAGCCCGTGAACTATTGACCAAGACTGACCGTCCTTCCATCCTGCGCGAAATGAAGCTGGAAGACATCACATCACTTGATGTAAGCATTGCAGCAGGGAAAGGTGACGAATTAGCCAAGGAAATCTACGAGTTCACCGGCAAGATGCTGGGAGAGGCATGTGCAGATTTTGCAGCCTTCTCATCACCAGAAGCCTTCATCTTCTTCGGAGGTATGGTTAAAGCCGGTCACTTGATCATGGATCCCATTATGAAGGCATACGACGAGCACGTGCTTCCCATCTTCCGCGGAAAAGCCCAGTTCCTGGTTAGCGGACTTGACGGAGCCTCGGCAGCAGTACTTGGCGCGTCAGCCATCGGTTGGGAAATACAATAAGACAAACAAACAGTAAAAAGGAGGGGTTCTTCGCATCACGGAGAATCCCTCCTTTCTGCATAGAAAAGAGGTTGGTGCAGGACGCTACCAACCTCAACCTATGAATGAAGATAAGTGAGTCAGCAATGGCCGACAAAACTTATCGGGGGCAAATTTAAAGATTTCTTAGGAAAAAAACAAATTTTTCACCTACTTTTTTCAATATACCACACATTTTCACCACCGTTTCTCTAAATTGAGCAACTCTGGTCGTAATCAACCTAAGAAAACAATATAAAAATTTTAAAATCTGCTGCCACCCTGCCACCAATCTTCTACAACACCAGTATTTAAGCACATTTTTGGTGGGAGCAGGGTGGCAGCAAAATCCGATTTTTGGCGAAAAGCAACAAAAAAACGAGAAAAAGCACATAGATAATTGGTAAAAATCATGGGATTTTGAAGATTTTTTTGTATCTTTGTAGTCTAATAATCGAGAAAATATAAATATGAAACTGACATTTGTACTTAGAAACAAGAAAAACGCACTGAAAATCTCGACAAAAACCATCGAGAGTTTTATGGAACGTATTAAAAGAGACACAAAGGACGGAGCCGTTGCCCGACGTCGCAAACAGCTGAGCTACGGGAACTTCATTAGTGGCTATGACCGTCAGTACCCCACACATCTGGTCTATCCTTCTGCAGTATTTGAGAAGGATGACAATGGAAATCTTCGCATGAAGACTTTCAATGGCGTGGTGGCACTGACGATAGACGGGTTGGACAATCAGGAGGTTTATGCCGTGAAGCGTGCGGCCCAGATACTGCATTACACCCTTGCCGCCTTTGTCGGACCGTCGGAACATGAGGTCATCATCCTCGTGAAGATAGCGAAAGCAGAAAGTGCCAGTCCGTCAATAACCCAGCCTTATTCTGAAATAACCAGCCCTTATTCAGAAATAACCCAGCCTTATTCGACAATACTCCCGGAGTATTCTGAAATAGTCCGAAAGAAAACAAAATTAGTCCAAGAGAAATCTAAAATAGTATCGCAGTATTCTGAGCCGACAGAGGAGGAAGCAGATGTCCTCTGCCAGGAAGGTCATCGGTTGGCTGCCACTCTCTATCAGTCCATCATGCCGAAACCCATCAAAACGGAGCTCGTATCCGTAAGGAGCTGTTTCCACATGCCATTAGACGCGACGCCCTATTACAACCCGAAGGCTGTGGCTCTGCCCGTCAGCCCAAAACCCGCGGCTACGCAGCCATTAGAAGTTGTCATGAACACCAGTGAAGACCTCGGCGACGAGACTTCTGACAAGGAGGCACAGGAAGTGAGTCGCAAGACTAAACGGTTGATGGACTTTCTAAATGAAAACTATAAATTTCGCTACAACACTATCATGGGTTATACGGAATACAAGGACAGCAGTCGCCAATATATGGATTGGACGCCTGTGGACGACCGTACCCTGAAGGGCATGACGATGAATGTGCGCCTCAACGGTATTGACGCCCGCGACAATGACGTGCGCCGCTATGTGCAGTCTAACATGATCATCCTCCACGACCCCATTAACGACTATCTTTGGGAGTTGTACGACAAGTGGGACGGCAAGGACCATATCCGCAAACTCGCCCGTACAGTACCCACAAAGAATCCGCACTGGGAGGACTGGTTCTATACATGGTTCCTCGGCATGGTGCGTCAGTGGCAGGTGTCGAATCTGGCCAAGTATGGCAATCAGGCCGTGCCGCTGCTCATATCGTCCCAAGGTTGGAACAAAACCACTTTCTGTGAACAGCTGCTGCCGCCGGAACTGAGCTTCGGCTACACGGGAAACTTGCAGATAGACGACAAGAAGCAGGTGCTCCAGCAGATGGCACAGATGCTGCTGATCAACCTCGATGAGTTCAACCAGATATCGCCGCAAACACAACAGGGATTCCTCAAGAACATCATCACGCTCTCGTCTGTGAAGATCAAACGCCCCTATGGCCGTCATGTAGAGGACTTCCCACGCCGTGCCTCGTTTATCGCCACGACGAATCAGGCTGATGTGCTGGCAGACCCGTCTGGCAGTCGCCGGTTCCTGAGTGTAGAACTCACCGGACCTATTGATGTCAGCACGCCACCGAATTACGAACAGCTCTACGCACAGGCCATGCAGGCCCTTCACCGACATGAGCCATACTATTTCGGTCCAACCGAAACCCAGCAAATCATCGAATGGAACAAACGGTTCAGCATGAAAACCGCTGCCGAGCAGTTCTTCTCAGACTATTTTGAGCCTGCTGCTGACGAAACAGAAGGCAAATGGATTAGTTCATCTGCAATTTTTGAGCATTTGAAGCAAAAAGTGGGTATCAGCTTGCTAAAACCAGCCAACGTTTCCTACTTCGGGCGCCTGCTTTCCAACATTCCCACCCTACAAAAACGTGAGACAAAGTATGGTTCTGAGTACCTTGTGAAGCTGAAAAAGCCCAAATAAGCCATTTTGCTGCCACCCTGCTGCCACCAATTTTCCCTTTAAACAGGGCGTTTGACGCCATTTGGTGGCAGGGTGGCAGCAAAAATAAAAACTTTTTTTCTTTATACAAAAAAAAATTACTATCTTTGCCCCTGTTAAGCCGACAATAATGACTGACCAAGAGATAGTAAAAGGACTGATAGAACGTGATGGGTACGTGACGGAGAACTTCTTCTTCGTCAAATGCAAGCCATTGTTCTGTAGTATCATGAACATTGTATTCGACTACGAAGTGGAATATGATGAACTGGTCAACGAACTCTACCTTTATCTCATGGAGGATGATGCCTTTAAACTGCGGAACTTCGAATATCGCAGTTCTGTGTACCAATGGCTGAAGATTCTCGCCACCCGCTTCTTCATTAAGAAACGGACCAGAATGATAGATAATGTCAGCAGAGAGTCTCCTTATGACAAACAAGAATACATAGCTGCACCAGAATCAGATGTGACTATAGAATATGATATGGAACGGCTTCTCGAGACTATGCCGACGAAGAGATATGTATATGTCATCCGTCGGCTCATCCTTGAAGACTGCGAACCAGAAGAACTGGCGCGGGAGATGAACATCACAACCGCGAACCTGTACAATATAAAACGGCGCTCCATGGCACAACTTACCCGTATCGCCCTAAAAGACATCAACGAATATGGCAAATAAAGACTTGATATCCGACGAATTGCTGGCCGCCTATCTTGATGGCAACACCAGTAAAGAAGAAACTGAGCAAGTGCTTCAGGCTTTAAAGAAAGACCAGCAGTTGCAGGAGGTTCTTAACGTCGCTCTTCAGGCAGAGGATGTAATCGACTATGCCGCATCGCCAAGCGAAGAAGCATCGACCATTCCATTGCAAAGCGAGGTTTTGCCCATGCTTCAGATGGCTGCGTTAAGTGGAGAAAATGTCTGTGCCGTGCTATGCGAAATCTTCATTCTACAACGTCATCATATCACCTACGATAAAGAAAATCTGATTGATACCGCAAGAAAGAACGATTGGCTAAAGCCAGAAGGAACGCCACTTTATTGTTTAGGTAATCTGTTAGCTTTTTCAGGATTGTTTGTAAGCAGAAGATATGATTCCACAGTAGATGACATCCGTCATGCGCTTGATAACGATAATGACGTTGTTGTTGGAGTTGATCGAGAGAAACTTTATGCAGAGGAAATTGACTTGGAGGACTTGACCAATCATGCTGTTGTAGTGACCAAGATAGACGATGTTACCGTAACCATCTTTGACCCTTATGAAGATCCATACGTCAAGAAGGTACCTGTTTCTGATTTCCTCAATGCATGGAAAGAATCCCATAACTACATGATTCAGGTATTTCAGTCCGTAGAAGAATATGAACCACATCCTATTAATGTGGACTCTATCCCCCTCAATGAGAACCTTGAAGAACTCATAGAAGCCATTGCTGAAAATGCTCATGAAATATGGGCAGAGAAGATGATAGAACGCGGATGGTCATACGGCAAGACAAGGAATGAAGAGAAGAAACAAGACCCTTGCATACTTCCATATACCGCACTTCCTGATGATGAAAAGGAGTATGACCGCCTCATGGCCTATAACACTATCAAATTAGTAAAAAAATTAGGGCTAAACGACACGAAACAAGGCTAAGGAAATGATAAAATTATAATTTTTTTTGTTTGGCATGATAGAAAGAGCTACTCCGGTGGCTCTTTCTTTTGGTTTTTATTCTGGGATTATGGAGGATATTAGAAAAATTGAGCTATCATTATCAACAAGTGACATTGCAGACTATACAGATGGCTGCATTATTGTGAACATCCAAGCAAAAAAAGGGTCGATGATTAAAGAGGGGCGTTTCACTAGCTTTGTCTATACAGACGATTATTTTCCCATGTGCAACAGCGATGTAACATATAAGTTCAATCGCGAGAACAGCATCAATGTAAGTATCGTCATGCTTTCCTTCCGTATTTGGTTGCCAGGGAGATACTTCCTTTTACTCCGTGACAAGAACAATGGTGCCCTTGCACGTATTGACTTTGAGGTAGATAAGTCTTTGAACGTTATGCAGCAACCATTAACGATGTGTCCAATCTGTAGTATCGAAGACATCCTTACCACCTGTATCGAGAACACAGAATCAAGTTGGGATGTTCTCTCTACGACTCCTGGCACCTCAGAGTTAAGAAAGTATGCTTTGGAATGCAGGCAGCTGAAGATTTACAATGAATTTCGCAAAGGACTGAGAGGCAGAGAACTGAAAGTCAGCAGAAATCTTCTGATCTATACCACAAATAGGGACTGGAACGAAGAAATCCTTGAGTCTTTCCAGAAACTCGCCGTTCCAGGCTATTACTATATTCATGTTGACTGCAACACTCTCTATAATGCAGCCCTACAAAATCCTTTTGAGCCACTGAATGAGAAGTTGAACAATACCACCAATCAAGTCTTTTGCCTGACTAACCCAGGAGCCTTGCTCAACACAGGCGGAAAGGTAGTCTCGCGAAAGATTATAGAGAAAATCTGTGAGGATAAGGAGAAATACAAACTTTGGCTATGTGGTGGCAAACAGGAAATCGAGAGTGTAATGGATGTATATCCCTCACTGAAGGAACTGTTTATGAGCGGGAATGTGGTTAGCCAACGTCCGTACAGCGGTTTTGAACTCGTCCAGGCATTCATGAGGGAACTGGATAATGAGCACCTCGAACCATCTGAATCCACTAAGAATGCTCTTGCAAGGGCAATCTCAGATCATCACGAACGTGGCTGTTTCTCCACATGGTCATTGAGCAGTATCCGTCGGTATGTGGCAGAGGAAGTCTCTCCGCGCTATCTCTGTCGTGCAATTGATGACATCATGTCCGAGAAGGAAGAATTGCCCCAATTACCTATTGAAGACATCCCCCTTGACCTCCTGCCTAACTCTGCATCAGAGTTCGAGGATAGCATACGTGAACTCAACGAGATGGTTGGACTGGATGACATCAAAAAGAGTATTACGACGACGGCCAACCAAAGCCGCTTCTTCATAGAGCGCAGCAAAGCAGGTTTCCACACGTCAAACAAGGCTGCACAACATGCTATCTTCACAGGGAATCCCGGTACTGGCAAGACGACAGTCGCAAGGATGCTTGGTAAGATATACCACTCCATCGGCCTGCTTTCAAAAGGCGATGTGATCTGTGCAGACCGCACAAGACTCGTGGGTCGCTATATCGGGGAAACGGAAGAGAACATGAAAGCAGTTTTGGAGGAAGCGAGAGGAAATGTGCTCTTTATCGACGAGGCATACAACCTCTATGAGGGTACAGCAGACAGGAAGGACTACGGAGCCAAGGTCATTGACAGCCTATTGACAGTTCTTTCACAACCAAATCCTGATATGGTCATCATCTTTGCTGGTTATGAGAAGGAAATGGATGCCATGCTAAACTCGAACCCAGGACTTATGGGACGTTTTCCCTATAAGTATCGATTTAGCGACTACGATGCCGACCAACTGATGGAGATTGCGCTACATTTGTTAGGAAAAGACGATTATATCCTCTGTGATGAAGCAAAGAACATCCTTCGCCAGAGGATCAGCGACACTCTATCACAACACACCAAGAATTTCGGTAATGCCCGTTGGGTGGAACAGTTTATCAGAAACGGAATCATTCCAGCCATGGCAAACCGTGTCACCCTTGCTCCTATCAAGGACTACCAACATATCCTCGTCTCGGATGTAGAGGAAGGCTATAAGAAGTTTAACCCTCGCATGATAGAACTAAAACCCCGCCGCCAGGTGGGCTTCAATGCCTAAACGAAATCCAATACGATGAAGCAATTACTACCATTTGATGATGCGTTAAAGGCTGTCTGGGGAGGGAAAGATCCAAAGGCTTTCCTTCGCCTTGGCATTCTGTATAGCCAAGGTATCGGTACCACACAAAATGAAATACTTGCCAACTATTTCATAAAGAAAGCACTCGATATGGGATGTAAGGAAGCAGAGGAATATCTCAATGTGGAATATGAATCCGGCAAAAAAGATTTTGCTGATGATTTTGAATCTTACATCGGCGAGGACGGTTCCGCATCGCAAGAGACGATTGTCAAACTGAGGGCAAAAGTTGAAGTAGAAAGAAAAGCCAAGCACTATGGTAACCTTTCGAGAATTCGCGAGCATCTGCCAATAATCTATCCTGAATACAATCGCGAGAAAGCCATCCAAGACATCTTGAGCGGTCTTAATACTATTGATGCGGACATCCTGTTCTCTACAAGTACGTCAGGGAACAGGTCGGAAATTTACATCGAACAACAAGACAGGCTCCTTCATCAACTCTATATCCAGGCGGAAAGCGATGATAGCATGTGGGAATACATAAATACCAATGCACTTGGTAAGGATGAGAGTGAACTTGCCCAATGCCTTGAGAATCTCACATCCTCGTATAAAAGTGTATGCCAGAAATACAACATTAAGCCCCAGGAAATCCATAGTCCAGGCACATTGGATCTATACCCTTATATAAAAGTCCAAACAATGGCCACATTGAGACGACAGGGATTCAGATGCCTTCTTTCCATCAAAGACGTTGACCCGATGATAACCGACGAATACCTAGAAAAGTTGGATGATGACCAAGCCTTGCTTGATATATGCGAAAAAATCAAAAATCAAGATTTACAGCTGTTCCTTATATCATTCGTGGAACTGAACATTGACCTGGATTCGTTGCAAATCACCTCCTTACATTTATTGCACTCCTTTAGAAACCATAACCTTGACCCTCTTGTGGAACATATAAACGCCTTTGTCGATAGGCTGAACAAGGCTGGTATAAAGAATCACCTGCCAATTTACACTCCAGAACTTCTTCCCCCAATAGACCTGTCTGTAAAAATCTAATAAGAGTTGTACCTCTTGAAAACAGAACATAGAATTACAATCGACAACCCAATTGAGCTCACGCTTCGGTCTTAATCCTTATTCTAATGGAATGAAGATAGAATGTAAACTTCTCTCGCGAAGAAACACGTACCCACTGGTCTTAATCCTTATTCTAATGGAATGAAGATAGAATTTACTTATACTCGCACTGAGTACAAGGAGATCGCCGCGTCTTAATCCTTATTCTAATGGAATGAAGATAGAATAGCTCTTCTACCACTTCTACTCGCCGCGCTTCTGTCTTAATCCTTATTCTAATGGAATGAAGATAGAATAGCTCATTCTGACTGTTCGTACGCCTGGTTTGGTCTTAATCCTTATTCTTATGGAATGAAGATAGAATATCGGTTTCAGTGGTGAAAACGCAACAGGTTGCCAGTCTTAATCCTTATTCTAATGGAATGAAGATAGAATTACAAGTTCACTGAGGTCTTCTGGTATTCACTGGTCTTAATCCTTATTCTAATGGAATGAAGATAGAATTGACCGACTCAATAAACGGCGACGATTTCAACGTGTCTTAATCCTTATTCTAATGGAATGAAGATAGAATACCCCAGGAGTGTGAGGAACTGGCTGACGATATGCAGTCTTAATCCTTATTCTAATGGAATGAAGATAGAATTATCTTCTCTAATGCTAAGAAGACCTACAGCCTGTCTTAATCCTTATTCTAATGGAATGAAGGAATAAAGGCGTTATTCCAAGAGTGTGCTGACTGGATTGGTCTTAATCCTTATTCTAATGGAATGAAGATAGAATCGGTAACCACCGAGGAGAACACAATTGCGTTTGGGTCTTAATCCTTATTCTAATGGAATGAAGATAGAATTCACCAAGGGTGACATTACTTACACATTCAACTTGTCTTAATCCTTATTCTAATGGAATGAAGATAGAATGCCCCAGCCGGACAGCACAGGTTGGAAGCAGTGGTCTTAATCCTTATTCTAATGGAATGAAGATAGAATTCGACCTCGGCAAGGAGTCGGACGTTTTCGTTCGGAGTCTTAATCCTTATTCTAATGGAATGAAGATAGAATTACGTTTACCGTGACCGCTAATAACATTGGTGTGTCTTAATCCTTATTCTAATGGAATGAAGATAGAATTCTTTAAAGAAACTTATGTTTCTGAAAAGGTAGATGTCTTAATCCTTATTCTAATGGAATGAAGATAGAATTATACCAATGCTTTGTTTGTGGCCAAAATTAAAGTCTTAATCCTTATTCTAATGGAATGAAGATAGAATCTGTTTACAGTAAAGGCATCAGCTACCGACATCAGTCTTAATCCTTATTCTAATGGAATGAAGATAGAATAATACGACAGACCTCGTTGTCTATCGTAATTCATATGTCTTAATCCTTATTCTAATGGAATGAAGATAGAATCCCCGCATCGGTTTCAAATGCTGTACAACTGTCTTGTCTTAATCCTTATTCTAATGGAATGAAGATAGAATTCAGAGCAAGAAGTCAGAGGATGCAGACAAGATCGTCTTAATCCTTATTCTAATGGAATGAAGATAGAATACAAATGAGGAAACAGAAGCTCCTGTAGTCGTTAGTCTTAATCCTTATTCTAATGGAATGAAGATAGAATTTGATTGCACCCGCTACAGCGTAGGCGTTAAGCTGTCTTAATCCTTATTCTAATGGAATGAAGATAGAATACATACCGGACTGATGATTCCAACGGGGTTGAAGAGTCTTAATCCTTATTCTAATGGAATGAAGATAGAATTTAATGAAATCGGCGTCGGTTACTACTTCGTTGATTTGTCTTAATCCTTATTCTAATGGAATGAAGATAGAATACGTAGACAAGGGGATGTTCAATCTGCTTAAGGTCGTCTTAATCCTTATTCTAATGGAATGAAGATAGAATACCGCTCGCAGATTGCTGCTATCGACACGGCTGGTCTTAATCCTTATTCTAATGGAATGAAGATAGAATAAGGTGGACTGTGAAGAATCTTTCGAAGATCGAGTAGTCTTAATCCTTATTCTAATGGAATGAAGATAGAATTATAGTTAATCCCAGAAACTGTTGGCGCGAAAAGGTCTTAATCCTTATTCTAATGGAATGAAGATAGAATAAACAGGTCTGTGGATCGGTGCCGGAATGTTCGGTCTTAATCCTTATTCTAATGGAATGAAGATAGAATAGCCATGAGCGTTACATCTCTTACGGAGACCCAGTTGTCTTAATCCTTATTCTAATGGAATGAAGATAGAATAAATGCTCAGGGCGATAGCATCCTTAGTGTTAAGTCTTAATCCTTATTCTAATGGAATGAAGATAGAATAGAACCTGACCGTCACGAGCAAGCGACCTATGACGTCTTAATCCTTATTCTAATGGAATGAAGATAGAATCCAGTTCTCGTTCGCCGTGACACCACAATGACTGTCTTAATCCTTATTCTAATGGAATGAAGATAGAATATTGGCTCGACTATGGAGACTCGCAACGCTGATGGTCTTAATCCTTATTCTAATGGAATGAAGATAGAATGTGTTAACGCTCAGACCGCTCAGGTGGACACCACGTCTTAATCCTTATTCTAATGGAATGAAGATAGAATTCGGTATCGGTTATCACGGTCCCAGATGGATTTTGTCTTAATCCTTATTCTAATGGAATGAAGATAGAATAACTACAGGAAGGCCTACAATTCTGTTCCAGCTCCGTCTTAATCCTTATTCTAATGGAATGAAGATAGAATTCGTAACTCAACCGCAGAGGTAATCGAAACGGCGTCTTAATCCTTATTCTAATGGAATGAAGATAGAATTGTTTCTTTGCTTCTCAATTGGCTGGGCTGTCCGGTCTTAATCCTTATTCTAATGGAATGAAGATAGAATTTTTACAGGCCATCTTCGGCGAAAGTACCGACAGGTCTTAATCCTTATTCTAATGGAATGAAGATAGAATTCTATGTTGAAGGCAACTCAATGTGCCACACGTGTCTTAATCCTTATTCTTATGGAATGAAGATAGAATATTTGACTGTCCCCTCTGGGCAGAAGGTAGCTTCGTCTTAATCCTTATTCTAATGGAATGAAGATAGAATTCTATGTTGAAGGCAACTCAATGTGCCACACGTGTCTTAATCCTTATTCTAATGGAATGAAGATAGAATTCCTACAAGGAGACCAGTAAGCTGACCACCGACAAGTCTTAATCCTTATTCTAATGGAATGAAGATAGAATAAAGAACGTCAGAATGGTTGAAACCACTAAGAAGTCGTCTTAATCCTTATTCTAATGGAATGAAGATAGAATCTATCGCAGTTTTAACAGTTAACAACAGTCGTAACAGTCTTAATCCTTATTCTAATGGAATGAAGATAGAATTGGCATGCCGAAATCCGTAACGGCGTGGCCACCAAGTCTTAATCCTTATTCTAATGGAATGAAGATAGAATTAAAAGACGGCGTTGCCACAAAGCACCTCTGCAAGTCTTAATCCTTATTCTAATGGAATGAAGATAGAATCCCCCAAAGTGGAGAAGGGCTTAGTAACAGAGGTGTCTTAATCCTTATTCTAATGGAATGAAGATAGAATCCGATCAGGAAATGACAGAGGGTGACTACTGTTAGTCTTAATCCTTATTCTAATGGAATGAAGATAGAATCTGAGTTCAGTAAAGGTAAGTATGACGAGGAAGCGTCTTAATCCTTATTCTAATGGAATGAAGATAGAATATCTTTCAACCGAGGGGAACATGGCTCAGGTGACAGTCTTAATCCTTATTCTAATGGAATGAAGATAGAATGCCGGCTGAAAGATGGGCAAGTGCCTGCGGAAGCGTCCTAATCCTTATTCTAATGGAATGAAGATAGAATCGGTTCAATCCCCGTTCTTCCTCTCGGTAAGTAATTGTCTTAATCCTTATTCTAATGGAATGAAGATAGAATGATGAGCGTAGTGTTGGTTTCTTGCAAGGACGAATAGTCTTAATCCTTATTCTAATGGAATGAAGATAGAATACCTCATGGTAGGCGCCAGAGAGGTTCACCCTATCGTGTCTTAATCCTTATTCTAATGGAATGAAGATAGAATTGGCTTCTCTGCCAAGATCTCTCGCGAGCATGACGTCTTAATCCTTATTCTAATGGAATGAAGATAGAATATTAAGGTTGCTAAGGATGAGGTGAAGATCGTCGAGTCTTAATCCTTATTCTAATGGAATGAAGATAGAATTAATTCGGAGAGTAGCAAGGCAGGTAAGTCGTTGTCTTAATCCTTATTCTAATGGAATGAAGATAGAATAGATTGGAGAACGCTTTATTCGCGTCAAGGACTTCGTCTTAATCCTTATTCTAATGGAATGAAGATAGAATAAACACCAGCGTACGGAATAACGGGCAAGTGCCCAATGTCTTAATCCTTATTCTAATGGAATGAAGATAGAATATCGTTGTAGGTCGCACTTTTGCCAAACAGGCTGTGTCTTAATCCTTATTCTAATGGAATGAAGATAGAATATTACAGAATAACTCTAAGAGATATGACAATGCTTGTCTTAATCCTTATTCTAATGGAATGAAGATAGAATATAGACGAAGGTGTTAAGAACTTCCAGGAGACCAACGTCTTAATCCTTATTCTAATGGAATGAAGATAGAATAGCATAACATCCTCGAACCAGTCGCAAGCTTTTTCTGTCTTAATCCTTATTCTAATGGAATGAAGATAGAATATCGAAGTGGTTGAGCCTGAGCAAGCTTGGTGGGTCTTAATCCTTATTCTAATGGAATGAAGATAGAATATTCCTATTTACTGGGGGTTCAATAATCTATTCTAATTGTCTATCTTTCTTATGACCTTTATTCTCATCTACTTAAAGACCTATCTGGCGATTTTTCGCAAATGCCTATATTTTTTAGTGTCAAATGCTGGAGTTTTAACTATTCTCATTTTACAATCGACTGATTACCAGCACTATAGTTCCTCAAAAATTTTCGCAAATGATGAAGCGTATCGACTCGTAAAGAGACTCTTGCGAAAATCGCGCTCGATTTTGCCCGATTTCATCGGTGCAAAATTACTCATTTTTCGCAAATCTCACAAGCTTTTTCTGCTTTATCTTCATTTTCGATGATTATTCACTTTCTCGTTTTGTCAAGATATGCTCAAAGTGCTCAAAATGAGGTTTTTGCAGAAATCTCATTTTTCGCAAATGATTTTGCGTATTTATTGTATCAATAAGTCAAAGAACGACGAAAGGCCAATTAAACCACTGCAATTTTCACTGGCTCAAAAGTGCCTAAGCAAAAATCGAAGTTTTAAGATTGAGTTCCTGTCTCAAAGGTCTCTAATGCCTGCGAGAGTAAGTTTTGAAGTGGCAAAAGGGATTTGTCCACTTCTACTAACTTTGATACCTTACCCTGACTATAATAGAATAATCGGTGCTTGGCATTTATGGACAGTAATGTCAAAATCAGTTTTATTGTGGCGGTACCTGGAGTTAAATTGAAATAGAATAGATGGTCTTTCGAATCCAGCTTCTTCATAGCATTACTTGCTGCACGGAAACACTTTTCATAATCATCATAATCAACAGACTCTGTGAACTCAATAATTAATTTCTGCTTTATCCATTCTTTCATATTAGTATATGATTTGAACTCCCTTATGGCTGTCTTTTTAATAAGCAATCTAATTCTGTCGTCTGTCGGATTTTCAGGGTTAATACCGAATTCTTTTAATTCATCAGCAAGCGTGTCATTATTTACCACTATTCCTTCCATGTCATCCAAATAAGGTGTAGAGGGTAGTTTGAAGTCATAATAATTTGTCTTTATTATCAGTAACTTGCATTGTGGTATTATGGCAGCCTTCTTGGGATCAACCCAATCTTCTTTTGGCGCAACAACTTCCAGTATCTTGATTAATGGTATCAGATTAAATTTTGAATAGATGACAGGCTTTTCTGCCTCACCGGTTTTAGGATTTATCTTTTTCTCGGGGAATGGAGATATTCCTGATACAAAAACCTTTTGGGGAGAATCTGTCATATCTATACTTCCATTAGGGAAAAAAATAATAAGAAGAACCGTTCCCATCACACAGACTGTTATTGATGTCAATACGTCGTATAGATTTTGATCTGGCATAAAGAGACTCATTGCTCCGTTAGTAAGCCATCCAACATGAATAACAAATAGTAGTAGATATATAGTTCCTAATCTCTGCGGTGCAATCGCATTGGCAAGAAGCTTGGTGAGGATAACGCTTCTGAGGGTGAATTTGTGTTTAAAATAATGACCAATAAGAATTAACACCACTGAGAGTACAATGATGCATTGGAGACCAGGTCCCCAGATAAACCAATTCCCTCTTATACCTCTAAGAGCAAAATACTCACCAAGAATCAGAAATAGCAATGCTATCCAACTGTAGGCATTTCTACTATTAAATATTCTTCTCAATGTGTCCATTTTCTTATAATTTTTTTAATATTCTCTGAACTGTACGAACTTAAATTCCGAAATTTTTTTGCCATCGGGTGTTATAATGGTGTTGCGTTCTGTGGTGGAAGCAAGGCAGGTGATGCCTGCATCTTTCAGCGCATTGACGAGGTTATAGGTGAAGGTCATCTCACCCATCACATGAACAACGGTATTACATTCCATGAGTCCAGAAATCTTTTCAGTACATTCCTTAACAAGAAACATAATGTCATCTTTTGTGAAGGTTGGTTCTATAATGGGGAATGGCATATCAACAACCACTCCATATTGGCGTGCTGCATTGAGCTGCTCTTTGCTCCATCGCTCTGACGGATGATTTGTCAAATTGATAAACATACGCAGTCATTTGATGAGATTAAGAATGCTGTCTATCTTCTTTCCCAAGGTCTTGATGTCCTCGGGAGTCAACTGGTCATCTCTGCCCATAGATGCGTGATTGTAGGTGTTACGCTTGTCGTGAATCCATTTTGCAGCATCGCTCATTTTATAGATAAAGGCACCGACCTCCAGTTGAGAGGAAGCCTTCTTCACTTTAGCCCTGACCTCTGACAGTTCGTCGGACTCCCAGTCCTTGTCTTTATAGTTACCGTGGCGCAAGTAGGCATTTGTTGCCTTGCGTTGATCATACACATGTTCGTCAGTACCCAAGTACTGACAGAAATGGGTGGTGATGTTCTCTTCGAGGATGGTGATGGCCTGCTGGTAGAGCTGGTGATCGTAACACCACTTGGCTGCCTCGTAACCGTTACGAAGGCTCTCCGGCTGATCTCTGTCGGTCTGTTCAAAGTCCTTGAGCGAGTCCTGTATCTTAGTGAGGATAGGAGGAATGGGGGCTATGACCATCTCGAAGGCATTGATTACTTGCTGGTAATAGTCGTGGATGTCATTCACCGCAGTTCCCTTGATGATGTTGGGAGCGATACACAGTTTCATATCCTGCAGTAGGGTTTCCAGAGCTTCGATATAGCCAGTGAGTGGCTGTTCTGCCACTTTCCTATCGAGGTTATTCTTTCCTTTCATCCTCAGCAGGGGCATCAGGGCGTATGACTCTCTCAGGTTTTGTAGTCGATTGATATTGCCATTGCGTATCAAGTCGGCGGCAGCGAACGTCCAGTCCTGAAGGATGGTAAGGGGCAAAATGTCCATCAGCGGCGCGATGTCCGTCTGCAAATCCCTCGCTTCATAATTGCCGTAAGAGATATGCTTTACGCTGACATTCTTCAGGAATTTGGCATAGTTGCCCAAAACGAGTACGAGCATGGGCAGGTATCTGAAACTGTGGGTGAGGTCGAAATAGAGTTCGTCCTCATGCTTCAGTTCCTTATAGAGAGCATCGAAAATCTCCCACATCTCATCCTCGTCCTTACCATCAGGGATGGCAATGGTTTGCACAGGTGCTGTCAACTGCATATCGTCAAGCACTTGTTCAAGCCCTAAGTAGGGCTCGTCCTCATCTGTCTTGAAGTTATGCCGTTTCATGATGGATTTGTCCCAGTTCATCTTGCGAGCACCGTTTGTCAGAAGGATGAACACGCGGTCAGCCGTAGTCCATCCTTCTTTCACCTTCAGGTATTCCAGGGTAGCCTGCTGTATAAAGCGGGTCTTTGTGGAAGCAAACTTCCCCCGCTTATACTGGCAGGGGCCGTAGAAGCCTGTGCCTAATACAGAAATGAAAACTTTTCTAGGCATAGTTAAAGTGCTTTTATAAATTTCAATCCTTTCTTGGTTATTTCTACAAGTATCTTTTCTTTTCCGTTTCCTTTAAATTTATCTTTCTTACCATTCATATCTAACATCTGAGGAGCAGTATTCTTACCTTCAATTAATTTGGCTTTCTTTAATGGGCCAGAAAAGTATGTAACAATTGCCTCAGCCTGTATCGGTCCAGACGTTTTCTGTTCTATCGGATTAAGGAGTTCAGAATAGAGTGGCAGGTATTCTCCGAATTTGTTTTTCCTCGGATTGTGCTGTTTACATTTAACAAATTCCTCAAGCTCCATATAATTTAATGGTCTCTTGAGTCTTTCTGTTTGGCGAGGATTAGTCATCAGAAGCAGCTCTCTTATTTGTGGGCTTTTCTTGTAATTGGGAATATGGGCTTCCATGTACTCTGTGAAAGATGTGATGAACTTTTCAATATCATCAGTTTCAAAACCCAAGGTCTCTGAAATACTATATTGGCAAACTCCATATCCGAATGCTTTTCCGAAACCAAGTGTATGGCAATTCTGCTTCTGCAGTAAAATAGAGTAAAGTATTGCTCCTAATTCAACGGCTTTCAGGTTATGAAACCTGATACAACATTTGAACTCACTTCCTGCTCCTAAAGGTATGGCTGGATTGGTGTTTTCCAGCTGAGCATCATCAACATCAAACTCTGTTTGGTAATTCAAGCGAGCAGGATAGATTTTCCAACCACGTAGTCTCGCATTCCAATCCATCATTGTAGAGAATTTTGCATGATCATTTAAAAATCCATTCTCACCCTGCTGCACAAGGTAAATAGGATAGTACGATGGCTTTGGCGAACCCATGTAAGGTGCAATTCCTTCTTCATCCTCAAAAGGATAAGGATCTTCGCACATGGCATGTGAAATCAGGACCCTTCCCTTTAAGGAATCTTCTTTAGATGTCTCACCAAAGATACATTCAGACATGTCTAAATCTTTACTTTTATGCTGTTCATTTAAAAAGTCCTTGATTCTTTGTTTATATGGCAATTTATACAGATAAGACAGACCTATGGAACTAATGGTATTGTTTTCCACCTTGAAGAACACAGGTATTTTGCACCCTTGATTTTTAGCTTTCATTTTCCAGAAATGCCAGTCATCAGAGTCCTTGTAGATGAACTCAAAATCTTTAAATAGTTCACTGTCATATTGGAACCTGTAAACAACAGGGTGTTCTATTTCTCTGAAAACGAACTCGAAGAATTTACCTGATGCGGGGATGTCCCCGTTTCTTTCTTTTCTGTTGCCAGGTTGACCAGTAAATACAATCTTGCCTCGAATCATTCCATTTTCATTAAAGCGTACGCCAACTCTTTGGTCTACGGCAGCACTATTGGGGTATAGCTTGTACTCTTGGAATTGATAGGCTGTAGTGAAAATATCCGGACTACATCTTCTGTATTTATATTCCGCAGTTCTATTGGCATCCTTTATTTTTACGCCATCCCCAAATAATGTACAAAAATTAGTATTTAATTTGTCGTCTATTGTTTTGTGCGATATCCTGTACGGAATTCCGTTGTCGGTTATTTCTATCTCACCATCATCCCTAATGGTCATCCATCCACAATGGACAGAGTCATATGGCAATGATTCACGATATTGTTTGTTGTTAACATCACGGATGCTATAACGCTTATTGTCAATACGCTGCATCTTGCTGAAAGATACTATCTCCAATAAGTGACGTAGTTCTCCTTTGATGGACGTCGAAGGAATAAAGAACTCCCCATCAGGGGTCTTATTGAATGACTTGAATTCATCAGTATGCTTGTCAATCCCTTGGACATGGCCATTTCTGACAAATATAGGAGTCATCGCCTTAATATTAACAAAAAAACTACCACTGATTCCATCAGCAAAAGGAATATCTTGTGATATCTTGTTCGCCCATTCTGGAAAAACGATAGAATCTGCCAGTGGTACAAAGTTAAATGGTGCTCTTATCATAACTTATCCTCCTTTTCTTTAAATCCAACAAATACATTTTTAGTGAAAGTGAGTACAGGCATGTTCATACAGTTCTCATCTTTCTTTTCTTCCCAGTAGCGCAAGAACTTGAGCCAACGACCTCCCATACGGTTTGAGAGAAACTTCTTAGGCTCGTTATCCTTATTCATAAGGTCATCAGTTTCCACCTTATAATTATTAATAAGGTATCGGCCATCAACATATTTAATACTATACGATCCCATTCTCTCTTTATCGTAGAGTTGACCTTCAACAACAAAGGGATTCTTGGTCTCGTCTAAGCAGATGTCTATCGCTTTTCCGTCGTAGATTTCAGGCTCTTCCTGGTCACTCCACCAGAGATAGCCTTCACAGTTTTTTATATTAATTGTTTCCATAAATCAATTCTCCGTTTCTTTTAATTATACCTTCAAAACAACCGTTGCCACGATTGACACCACCACCTAACGGGAGCATGCCTGAGCAAAGGTCTTTCAATGCGTCCTCGAAAGCTGTCTTGACATCCTTGTCCTCAAAAGCACTATTATTTACCAACAATTTCAATTCGAAAGACTGCCCTTTAGCATAAAGAGTTTCTTCGCTGAAAAGCGCTCCATCAATTGCTCCGCCTGTAAAGCGGTCGATAGAGACATGATTCAGAATCTTGGGAGAGACAGAGGCCTCTTGAATGATGTCAGATATCAGCACATTGCCGCGCTTTTTGTTCTGTATCTTCCCTCCTGCATCTTTTTCACCCTCAGAACCGAAAACAGCTTTAACGGCCCCATTGTTATTACCAACAAAGGCTTCTATCTTTTCTCCTGCTGCTAATGTGTCGGCAAAGATTCCTTTTATCTTATTATAGTGGAATGCCAAGCGATGTGAAAGGGCGCCTTTTACTGATGAAGCAGGGATAAGAATCACCTGCTCGCGATCCTTCACCTGAGCCGTACCACCACTCCAATCAACAAACGACTCTCTGACAAAGGTCATATCAGCCTTATCATTGCCAAAACCAGAACCGAACAGCATGAAGTCTACAGGTTTCAACTGCAATGTATAAGTTGTCCAGCCTTTTGAACTTGGCTTCTTAAGCCCGATGCTTTCAGCATCCTGCCATTCCTCGCACAGTGAAGATGATTTCTTCAAATACCACTTTCTCTGTTCAGGATCTTCAAGATCTACCTTCTTATATTGACACTGGCTGTCAACGACCTCTATTTCACCAAAGCCGGAACGGCTGCCAGAGCCAATGCGGAAGGTATCTGAAGTCAGAGTGTCGAGCAATTCCTTGAACTTGGCATCGTCATCCTTTTCAGAAAGCATCTCCATTTCAAAGCAGAAGCGCGTACCTTTCAACACTATCTCTTCGTCGAATTTTCCACCCTTCAGTGTAGCTCCACGATGACCAATCTTGGCATGCTGGCGGATAGGAAGTTGGCGGAAATGGGCAAGAAGCTCGCTGTTGAGCTTTTCTTGCGGGATGATGCCGTCAAGGACTGAGCCATCACAGTCAAGCATCTTGGCTTCTGTGATAATGAGTGGAGAGCCTATCTGCTGACTACCCATATACTTGTCTTCATCCTTGCCTAATGTATGACGTAACAGACCTGCAATCGTTGTGCCGGGGATAAAAGGCAGACCATTGAGGTCTCTTAGCACAAGTGAATCGCTCTTGATACCTTTATTACCACTGCCAATGTTAAGCGGTGTCTTGGCCTCAATAATGATGCGGGCCAGAAAACGATATTGATTCTTCATTGTTAATCCTCCTCTCTTGCTTTGCATTTCTTGGCCATCTCGGATGCCAAGTTAATCATAATACTTTGTAAATCTTCCTCTTTATGACGCTTCATGAAGTCGTCAAGCATGGCCTTGCGGTTCTGCTCTTCCCATTTGTCTTTGGCTACACCATGATCAAGGAATGCATCAATCGCCTCAATGAGCTGTTGACTATTAGAGGTTATCATGGCTAAGCTACGGATAGACCCCCACTGAGAAGCGAACTTGCCCTTCTTAAAGAATTGCTCAAGGTACTTAACCTCCTCTTGAACTATACGATAAATCGTCTGATTATTATCTACGGAATTCTTCTTGTTGATCAAAAAGTCTATCAGGACAGAATTTGGCTTTGGAGCATTAGCGGAGGGAACTTCTTTCTGTTTCTTTTCTTCTAAAGTAAATAGTGCCTTGCCTTGCTCGCCAGACTTTCCGACAAGAAAAACGGGATTGTAGATAACCTTGCCAAATCCTTCATTCTTGTATGAGCCTACATATTGACTCTTCTCAGGGCAGGAGGCACCATTCAATTTAACCACAAATACACTTCCCTTTTCGATGCCACAGCGATCAGCCTCGTAGGTATGGCGCTTGCCGTTCCACGGGGCATATTGGAAGGTGCGTATCTGGCTCTTAGCCCAATCTATCTCCCCGCCTTCGACTCCAAGGTCTTTTGCCGTCGGCAGACAGGTCGATTCTCCGTTTGCATCTAGGAATATCAGTCGGCCATCGGCATAGACGGTAATAGAGTCAGACTTTCCATCAGTCTTTCTTGAGCATATCTCATCAAAGTCCTTTTGCTCAATATTCACCAAGCCAAATTCTGCAGAGCGAGAGTGACCTATATGTTTTTTCCCACATAGACTCGATATGATCATTTTGTTCATCTCTTCGGATAACTCCGATTCCACTTCGAAATACATCACTATTCCTTTCGATAGCGACTCGTAGCCGAACATCTGTCCATCTTTGCTACGACGGACTTCACTGTCATAAGCAGACTTAATGGTGAAATTCTTCTTGGTGCCAACAGGCTTGCCTGTCGTTTCGCCAAAAGCATAGAAACCTTCACGGCACTGCTTGAGTTGTTTAGCTTTAATGTCCGAGTTACTATGATCTGTCAGATGGTGGATGTAGCACTCCTCACTGGCAGATGCAAGTTTAGGATAATACATGGATGCAGGAACTCTCAGTCCACGAATACCATCAACTGATGGGTGAGCATCACCAAAGCGTACTTTGCCGGAATGGAACAGTTCCAAAGATTCAGAAGAGCCCTCTTTATACATCTTGCTCGCTACAATACCAAGGAAATTGTTTCCAGGTATGAAGTCAAGGGTTTTCTGATTCCCCTCGCTACTTGATGTCTGGCTTAATACAAGGTCAGACTCAAGTGTGCATCTGAATTTTAAAGTCTTTGTCATATTATGCCTCCTTTTCTTCTTTTCTGATGATCTTACTAATAGCTACCTTACAACGTCCATAGCCGCGATTCCGTCCAGTCCCCATCCTTTTGATGAAATGCATGGCCTCTTCTAGAATATTTTCAGCTCCGTCGGGAATGTTAAGAATCTCACCTTCTAACTTGCAGGGAACGACGGTCTCTATTTTCCTTAGTGTATTATCTTTCGCAATGCCATTTTCGTCAATGCTCGTAGAAGCGAAGGTTTGATATAGATGAGGGGCTAATCCTAGTTCTGCGATGTATTGGTATTCTGCGGAGGGTAAAGTGGCATTGCCAAAGAAAGCGCAACCTGTCTTATGTCCATCTTCATCACCAGACACTCCAAAAACGGTACCGATGGTATTCTTGTCATCAGACAGGATAGTAGCCGCTTCACGAAGGAGGCCTTTTAATGTACGCCCAGGAACATAAGGAATCCCGTTCATGTCCTTGATGGCCAATGCATCAACATCGGCACCGGCAGCCAAACCTGATCCACAGTGCCAATTGGAGAAAAACTCTATTTCATATTTAATCGTGCTCATAGCCTATTATATTTTAGTTTGCTGATTAATAACGGTATTATATGCCAAGACATCGTAAGCTATACAACGCTTATCTTTTTCACAAGTTAAAGTCTCCACGGCCTTCTCGTCGGTGAAGATTTGAAGCATCCTATGCTTACGCTGGTCTGCTTTGTTTTTGTCTTCAATACGGAGCGATACCCAGTTCCTGATGCCCGACTTGATGCCGTCACCATTTTCACTGTTAAGCAATTGGCTGGCAGCGACCAAGTCTTCGACGGTATTCTTCATGCTCTGAGGCTTGATATAATATGGGCCAGCCTTGAATGAAAGGCCGTCTTTGGCTGTCAGTTCTCTCTCTACGATATCCTTGTAATCGACAATAAAGCTATCCTGTACCTTATGGAACATCAGGCATGAAGGTGGCAAATGATTTGTTTCTACACCATGGATAGCTTTGGTATCTTTCTTTGCCTGACCACATAATTCTTCAGCCAACTGATAACCATAATAGAAAGGATAGGATGATTTGATATATGCTATGCCGGCACAGGCGGTCAGACAGTCATTGCCATCTGCAAAGACGTGCTGCTCTTTTAACACATCACCTAAATGTTTTCTTGTGGTTTCTTCAAAAGCAGCTATGAAAGCATTAGCATAATCTAACGCCAAATCTCCTCGTATAATGACTGTCATGTCATCGCCACTAAGTACAACAGGGCGGATTGGGATAATCGTCTTGTCCTCAAACCTCTCTGCTACTGATGCGAATGCCATATTGGCTGCTTTCTTGGTCGCAACATCCAACTTTTGTGAGAAGTCTCTAAACACTTCTTTTTGCTTGCCTACCGCTTGGACAACTTTTCCCAGGCCATTGCCATCAGCATGGATAATGGCAATCCAATCATTTCTATCTGTAATATCGGATATGTCATACGCAACTTCTTTGTGAGAGAAGACTTCCTTACCAAAACTATTTTCACATAACAACTTTACATTCTGGAAGCACTCTTTTTGCACGGTAGATTCGTCTTTATAATCACCTTTCTTTATGAGAACAACCGGCAAGCCTGTATTGTTGGTACGTTTTATGCCAATCAGACCTGTTGTAACACTACGTGATGGCTTGTTACGTTGTACTTTCAGTAAAGCCTCAATATTATCGATTGCTTTACCAAAATCATCACCCAAAGGTACGACAGCCTGACTAATAGTAATGCCCGGAGCCATCGTCATTACTTTTTTGGGGAACTCGCGGACCGCTCTTGCACAATCTTCTTCTTTCTCAAAAATAAACTTGATGTTTCCTGCTGCTCGTACTACAGATTCACCTGTCTTCTCTTTCTTGTCATTCTTTTCAAACTCCTCGAAAGCTTTGGTACAGATTTGTTCTACCAACTCACTGGCACCGACGATGTGCTTTAGTTCATTGGTCTTGAAAATGAAGTCCTGGATGCCTTGTACAGCAGCACCATAAAGATACTTACTCATAATACATATAGTTTTTTATTTTGTGATTTTTGTCAAAATTCCATAACCGATACTTGCATTTTTCCCAATGCCAATATATTGGGGAAGACACAGATTTGTCTTGAACTCTATGTCAAAGACTATTAATTTTATACCTTTATAATTAGTAGGCCTTTGCCCTGTGATGTTGGTAATATGAATATCTATTTGCTCTTCGATATGAATATCTACACCTTTAAGAAAAGAGAGGATATTTCCTGTCAAGACTCGTTCTAGGATTTTGATCTTCTCAATAAGACTGTCAGTGCTTTGATATTGTTCATAGTTCTTGGTATTGAGTGGTTGCCACTGATGAAGATGATATACTTTTGGAATGTTTGACAATTGAATCACATCTTTAGCCGACTGAACCTGCAAAACCTTGCATTCTGTTTCTCTTTTGCCAATGTTTATCATACCATAAAAATCGGATAGTAGTTGTCCAACCAAATCTACACCTTCCTCCACACAGGTAATTGCTGCCTTTCCATTCAGACGTTTATACTGAATGAGTGGATAGGAATAACGGAATGTCTTCTCCCCTGTATGGTTGTGATATAGCACGTTAGCCTTGTCGCCAAGACTTTTTATTACCGCTCCGCGGAAGAGTGGTATTTCCTTGACGCTTATCTCCGTATCATAGAATACGGTTAGTGTTCTTATGCTTTTTACCATAGCTTCTTAGTTCTTAATGGAACATAACACTAGTTTTTATCTATAGTTCGTACTGAGGGCAATATGGAAATAAAACGAGCCAAGCATACGATATTCATAAAAATGCCAATGACCGATTCTATATTTGCTACAACAGCAATCTTCCAGTTGATGTAATCATTGGGATCTGAAATATTGGCCAATGTCATGATACTTCTTGTCAGTATGTGCTTACCCATGATATTTTCGTTGTCCAAGCGAAGAACAACAATATAGATAACAGAGAACCATAGGACATATTCCGCAATATTACAGAAAAGCAGTATAATCATTCTTGTAGCTGACTTTATCCGATAATTGTCCACTCCGACTTGTAACGGGTCGAATAGCAGAACATTGACGTGATAGACGAATATTTCAAATGATCTGAGCATAGCGTATCCCAATACAATATACCCCAACCATAAGTATGGCGTGTAAATCATAATCAAACTGCACAAAAGACCCAACAGCAAGTGTGAAGTCACCCATATTTCTGAAAATAGATATTTCGTCACAAATGGCCTGTTGGTCATCCATGCATTATCCATATCTTCTTTTGAAGCATCAGGATGAGTATGCATGTACTTTTTCTTCCATAATAGTCTGGAGATATTTCTTATTTGCTGAAATAAGGAGACCTGCCTAAGTGTGTCGAACAAGTGATAAGCGGTCCATAAGATAAAACCGTCATTCATGCTAATACGAGGCAAGCAGTCTGTTTTCTTGTTGTTTTCGGTACTCATAAACTTTATGCTTTATAAATTCTCTTTCATTAGAATTTCCGCCAAACGGAAGTCGATTGTGGAATCAATATCTATACTCCTCTCTCGTGGCATAATATATGCAAATACTTCTGTTTCTGGCAGCATTATCGAGCCATCTGAGTAATACTCGATTCTGCGTATGTATAGAGCGCCATTAATTCTGTAATAAGTTGGAAGTTTTTGCCGAGGCAAATCACCCTTGCTCTTTTTGAGATATTCCTTCAGGGAAAGGTCTTTTGGAAGGGTCATACTCCACAGTGGTGAGTGTTCCATCTCGCATACTGCAGTAACAGAGTCTGCACGTTTTTCTTCAAATTCTTGGTAACCATCTATTATATCTTGAGCAGAGCGGAGAGGCGATGTGGGTTGAAGAAGGCATACCGTATCAAAACGCATGTCAAAAGCAGTATGATATTTTTCAAGTACTTCTATCACGACATCCCAGCTGCCCACAAAATCACCGCTCAACTCTTCGGAACGCAAGAAGGGTACAGAAGCGCCATATTTTTCTGCTATAGATGCATAATGACTAGAATCTGTCGAAACCATGACATCTTTAAACATCCTTGACTCACGTGCCGCAATAATAGAATAAGCTATCAATGGCATACCAGCCAATGCCAATATATTTTTGTCCTTCAACCCTTTCGAACCACAACGGGCCGTAATAATAGCTATGTTATTCATGGTCTGTAACTATTTTATCAACCTATTCCTAATTGCTATACACTTTTCCATCCATTCACCATTGACTGCATAATAGTAGCTGTCATGTTTGGTGTAGGGGGATGAAAGAGAATTCGAGAACATACGAAGTGCATTGACTATCTGTTCCATAGATTTTAACGGAGCCGTAGAATGACGATTCAAGCTGTCCTCTGTAAACAGCACCTGAGGCGTGATGGTCTGGTCGGCCGTTCCAATGGTCTTATTGAATGCTGCAAGGCTGTAATCCATCTTTACCACGAAGTAGTTGGACACAATACGACGGTTGTGAAGATGATAATAGGTATCATTATCTTCTGTCATTCCCAGCACCTCCATCGTTATTGGATAGGGACGTTTCAGTTCATCCTTGATATTGTTCAGCCGTTTGGCAATGGTCTGAAAGTCATAGAGGGCGTTGAAATTTTGTTTATCAAAAACAACAGTAATCTGATAGGTGGTATTTAATTCACGGGGCAGCAATTCGGTAAGAATACTGCGCACATTATCGAAGCCATTGCCATATTTCGCATTGGTGGTTTTGAACAGATAACGGTCTGTCAAGATGAGTGCGTTAGAAGGCAGCGGCTCCACGCTATCCAATACCGAGTCCCACCCCCTTCCCAATGGCTCATCCTTGTCTGTAGTATGTTCGTCGTTGATGTCGATAAGTGCAGAGACATTAGTGTCCATGCCGCTTCGGCACATCACGCCATACTCAACCTGAATCTTTTTTGCTTCAGCAACGGGTATGTCAAGAATAAACAACGATGAAGGATTCTTAAGTACGGACTCTGGCTTCGTGGAAATCTGCTTTATATATGCTGTTCTTGTAGTATCAGCCACAAGACCATAATTGTCTTTTAACTGCTTAATCCATGAAGAATCAGGAGCATCCATAGCCACATAGAGATTCTTGGCAGACTTAAGAATCTTGAACAGGTTTGACCGGGAATTATTTGGTCGTTGACTCTCTGCTTGAATGATATTCCTCAGGATATTCTCTGCTATAAATACCTTAAACATACGTTTTCAGTTAATAGTTATTCTCCTTGATGAGACGCTTCACCTCATAAATACCAATCCTCTGAATATTGGAAAATATTGCCATTATACCTTATTATTAGATCACTAACACAGAATTCTGATCGACATTGGGACCAATTTCGCCAGGCTTGTAGCCTTTTCCTGTTGGTTCACAATAAACGACAAGACCGTCAATTCCTTTCAGATGAACTTTTGGATATGTTGGCGGCAGTTTTACTTTCTTGGTGTTGTCTCTGAGAATAAGGGCTGCATGATTGTGAAGATTGTTTGGATTGTCATCTCCTGTAACACAAACAGACACCAAATCTGCATCTGCACCTAACATGTCAAACAGGCTATATGCCAAGATAGACTTACAATCGCAATCGCCCTCTCCATCAAACAAGGTCTCACCCGGGAAACGGAAGTATTCACCTATATTATTTATGGCAGCACTTTCGTCATCTACCTTGTATTCAATGCTGTACTGACAGAAACGCAACAATAGGTTATACATCTCATATTCTGCCAGATGATATTTGTCACATACTTCTTCTGCGCTCTGCACAATGAGAGACAGAGCAGTACGTTCATATGGATCTCCACTGCCTGCCTTAACTGTTGCTGCCATGGAAGTATAGTCTGCGTCACTCATGGGTTGTCCGTTCTTGAAGGGATTACCAGAGCGAACATAGTGGGGAGAGTTCTCATCGGTGTAGTCCGCTTCCACAAACATCACTTCTACCTCGTCAGTTCCAATGGTCTTAACTCCCATGTCATTAAGAATCTCCGTCCAAGAGAACTTGCGTGTTACAATACGCCTTCCTTGCTGTGGCTGGGGTGGTGTTGGTGTGAAATTGGGATTGTGATAGGGACGCCAAGCGGCACTTGGCTCACGCAATTCCCACAACTTCTGACCTACAGATTGGTTAATATAGAACCCAACAATGATCGAAAGGAATGCAGGCAAAAGAATAGCATGCCCATTTTGTATGCATACACCTGCCAGCGCAACAGCCAAAGTGATGATGGCCCAATTGAGGAACTTCACACCAACATTTGCATTAATTAGTGGTACTATATCACTCATGGGTTTGTTATTCATCGTGCATTGATGCTTGATGAGATATAAACCACCACAAAGAGCAGCATAGATTATGACTAATATAATATCTGAAATAATGACATTTTCAATTCCTAACACCTGTAGGAGCAGACAAAGGGGATAATACAACACTAAGAAAATAAGCGTTGCAGGCAGTATCATGTCGGTTGCCTTAACCTTTACGTCTTGGACCAGTCCCGATTGATTATTATTTGTACTCATGACTTACTTTATTACTTTACCATAAATATTGATGACTGGATAGCCTTGCTGCATGACCGCTTTCAAGGCACTCATATCGTTAATGGTGGTATCACTGGGGGTAAAACATGCCCACATGAAATCCTGCAACTCCACGTACTGATGACTGAACATAATGGCAGTCATATCAATGGACGTGTCTGCTGTAGCCACCCGACAGTTACCCGTATTCCATTCATTCAGCTTAAGATCAAGTTTTTCTGCGGAGTCTCGTCCACTTCCTTGTGCCAACTGAACAATGGTCTCAGATGTGGGTGCACTGGCAGCCTGTCGCAGATGACAGCTTGGCTGTGAGACTTGTGCCCACTCTGCAATACCAAAAGCATAGCCATAGTCCGTAATCAGGTCAGCCATGTGGTTGTGGGTACTGCTGGTAAGCCGCTTTGTATAATTATACAATGCCACAGCACAACCGTCTATACGGCATTTCCGTAACATCTGGGAAAATGTGAAGTTGCCCCCTTCCGACATCAAATCGTGCTGGAACAATTGAATGGTGTTTTCCTTAAGTTCCTTGGCACTGCCTACCGTAATCTGTTCTCCGCCTGTTTGCTCTGCCAGCTGCTTCATAATGCTGGATTCAGCCTTACCTATATAAATAGTATGCAACGGCTGATTGAGCCCTGCACAAGCCTCCAAAATGTCCTTGACTTTTTCAAATGGACTGCCGTCACTGACAAGTACAATCTGTCCCACAAAGTTAGCACTCAGGAACTCCACAGCAGCATTGATTGCAGGAATGAAGTTCGTTCCTCCAGAGGGCTTCAAATCATCGATACTAACACACTCGGCACCAAAACTCTTACCAATGACTTTATCATTGAATGCAATCCACTCTACTGCTGATACAGAACTAAGCTGACGTACTGCATCTTTCAAGTCCTCTATGGCTTCACCTTCCATACTGGAAGAGAAATCAAGCAGCAGCAAACGACTCTCTCCTATCTTCGGACCTTCAAAGCTGATGGTATGTTCACGACCTTCTGCGATAGTCACCTGTTCATCCATCAAGTCGAAGCAAAGATTCTGGCATTCCTGGTCGCTTGAGGGATTCATCATCTCAAAGAGCGACCAAGAGTCACCACGGACATTCACCTTATTAGCCGGTGAACTAGACAGCAACGGGTTCTTGATAAACTTACCAGATACCACCTGCTTATCATCTTCTTTTGTTACTCCGTCACGATGGACAACGGGTATCAGTGGCTTTTCTGTGCTGAAATCCTCTGAACGCATGGATATACCATAATTCAGCAAGGGCTTGAAGCAATCACACTCTGTAAAGGTGAAATCCGCAGGGCGAACAGCAGAAAGCATGCGTGATAGATATTCAAGCTTGCTCTTCTCTAACCAGTTCAGATAGATAATGAATTCTTCGTATGTTCGCTTTACCTGTTCTGTCACATAGTCTTGGAAATGTTCCTTCATCTCTGCTAAACGACATGCCACAAACTGATCTTTCAAGGCATTGATACGCTTGGCTTGCAAGAAAAAAGCACATAGTGAAACTAATATGGGCAAGGTAAAACCAAGGGCAGCGGCCACGTATGGCAACCACTTATATCCATCCACTAAAGTTGAAGCTACGTCACCTAGACGTACGTATGTATATCCGATATACCCTAACAATGCTCCTAATACCAGTGAACGGACAAACATTGACAGGTTAAAGGCTGGCAGTGTCTTCAACTTGGTTTCCAACACCTGCATCACCTGCTGGGCTGTATTGCGGCCTGGATGGTCACGCTTAGCCTGTTTGTAGGCATCCTGCTGCTTAGGTGTCAGGTGGAAATCCTGAAGAGCCGCTGACTCTGCCTGTGAACTCATCTGCTTAATACGGGTGCGCAGACGATCAAGCACCTTCATGCCTTGGGCAATGCTGACATGGTGCATTCGGGTGTCTTTGTCGTAGATGTCGAACACCATTTGCTCCAGTTTGTTTTTCTCGTCATTGATATACTCAAACTGGTTGACAGCCACTTTGCGCAAATAGTCAGTCTCATAGAAATCCAGTTCCCAACCTAATTCATTGACGAGTCGGGCTTTGAATCCGCCAATCTCGCCTAATATGAATAGTTCCCAAATCTGGTTATAGTTAAATCCCCAAGAAGAACTTGTACTGAAATTCTTAGACTCGAAACGGTCTCGCGTAAGTGCGGGACAGTTGGCGGTCATCTGACCAAGGATGTTGTCAGGGCTTATACGCTCCAAGCGCGGCGCACAAACCTTATCAACATAGTTCATCACTTCCGTATCATCAACAAATGCACCGTCAGCCTTATTGCAGAACTTGTCAAGTAGCAGATTACTCAGAGTATAAGCCTCTTGCTGATTTTGTACTTGTGCCTCATAGAAAGTTCCCGCAGCTCCACCATTCAGCCATATTGGATCGTTGACTCCCATATTGCCTACAAAAAGGTTATGTCCCAAAGCAATGCTAAGTGCAGCCATCTCCATTGCATATCGGGCGTTCTTTCTATTGGTTTCCATAACAGAAGACTCAAAGAAAACTACCTTATGGAACGGACGATGGTTGATGTCCAGGCTCTCCAATGTGGCTAATTCATTCATGAATCCACGAGACTCAGCTGACATTCCAGGGTCGATGTTCGCCGTCTGAGGCATCCACAACAACGCATAAAAACGCAATTGCTTCAAATTAGTCCATGGTGTCTTGTTGTGAGCCTGGCGCAATTGAGCCATCCAAACATGCATGCGCCCGATGGTAGCGGCATCTGTCACGTCACCTAGTGCGATGACACACAACTCGTCCTTCACATTGACATTGCGAATTAGACTAGGCAGACCATCTGATAAATCAGCAGTAAGTTGGCGTGCTGTCTGATACAATTCGTCGTATGTGACAGACTCTGATGCTGCATCATAACAATGAAACCATTTGTCCTCATCAGACAATTGCTGTTCACGGTCATTGTACATAGATGCCCGCCAATAGGTCTCAAAGAAAGAACCAAAGGGCTCTTTCTCTGAGAAATTGATAATCCAAGTTGGTTTCATATCTTACCGAATCTATTTCAACATATTGTTGATAGTGTTCATGATAATTCTAAGATAGTCATTGTTGGCTGGTTTCTTTTGCCATGCACTCATGAACATAGCAAACTTCCGATTTTGAGGTGTGCCAAACTCAAGCATAGTTCTCTTAATCTCAGCAAACAAACTCCTGACAGCCTGAAGGAACGCTTGATTGTCCATCAGTTGATCATAAGCCTCTGCCTGCTTGGAAAGCATGCGTTGCAGTTCACCATTCTCCAAGCTCATCAGCCCATCAGCAAATGCAGATATCGTCAGCAAATATTGTTTGTCCAATACATAGCGTTTGGCCGATAGGTCATCATCTATCTTAAGGGTTCCATCAGCCTTGATTTCTACATTCTTCACATGGAAATCAATCTGCCAATTACCAGTGACTTCATTGATGTCCAGTTCAAGGAAATTGTCATCAGCCACGTCCAAGCTACTTTCTTCAAAGACTCCTGAAGAAGCTGTTACATCGGCTTCCTCAAACATCGCCATGAAGCTGTCATTGGAATCGATGCCAGCTGTACTTTGGGCAGGCATGTCAAATGAAGGCATTGTAAGAATACCGAACAGATCATTATAGGTTTCTTTTGCACTCTTCTTCATAACCTTCAGGGCATTCTGGAAAAAGAGCGCTTTTGTGAACTGTACGAGAGAGTTGACCTTTCGAGGTAATGTGACTGCCATCAGAGCGCGGTCGAGATTTAGGTCGGCCAATGCAAATATTTTGTGGGTATGACATCCTGCTGAATCGGCTTGTTCCTTGATTTTGGGGAAGTTCTTATTGTATTCCTGCTCTATGGCTTGGAAATATGCATAAGAGTAGAAGTCAAGTCCAATAGGCATTTTCATGATAAGGAAGCGATCCTCCATTTGGGAGTCCAAAATAAATTGTACGCCATCACTCTTTTGATAGCCCAACTTGGTGGCAAGGGTTTGGGATGCGCCTGCGTAATAATACCTATATGCAGCAGCCGAGGCACCACTACGCATGGGATAGAGTACATGGATGCTATCCTTGTTGCCCAACTGCTCAATGAATTTCTCCAAAGTCAGACCAGCAGGCAGGAAGTCTGATTGTTGTAGGGCTTGCTCCAACGAGATATCAAGCCACTTAGAAGCCTGACTGCCCTTATTTTCAATAGCCTTCTGAACACTTTGCTCCAAAGGTTCTATGACACGCTTCTCAAACAGGTCGGCCTGTTTGAAGTTGTCTAACTGAGCCAATGTAACAAAGAGCATATTGTCCTTATCTATCTCCTGGAGATAATAGGAAAGACTCCTATTGCCGCTTTCTTCAGACTTGCGCACGGGAATACGTTTTCCTCCAATACGATTGGCTTCCTGACGGTCGTAGTCAAGTATGGAATTTGAGTACAGTTGGTCGAAAAGGGAACCTGCAGGCCAGTCACTATTCTCTCCAATGGCAATGGCTTTCAGGTTAGGCAGATAGGTAGTGAAGGCATTGCTCTCAGATGCACAGAATTCTTTGGCCAGCTCTTCATATGCATTTGCATACTGTGCACAGCTGGCATTAGCCTTTTCTATGAGCTTCTGCAATCCCACCTTGTCGTTGGTACCACGTCTCAACTCTTCCAGGAAGCCCATAGGATAGCTCGTCAAACTTTGAATAATCTCGATAGACTTCCTGATAGTCTGATAGAGTGCTTCGGCACTACGGTAGTCCTCAAAGCTGGCAGCACAGGCAACGGCATTGTTTCTCTTTTTGAGAGAGCCACGATAACTTTCACACTTCAATCTCGCGTCATCTCGCTGGCTTTGCAAGGTCTTTATCAATGCCTCCAACTTGTCAATGATGACCTTCTCCAAATAATGGTCATCAACCAAGTTCAGCAGGGTCTTAGTGTATATCAATCCATGCATTCTAATCTCTTCGCTGAGTCCGTTGCTGATGGCTTGTTTGACATCCTCTAAGACTTGTCGGGAAATATTCTCAAACTCAGTTGTATCAAACTTGGTAGCTACTTCATTGAGCACATAATCCAACTTGCTATCCAGAAGTCCATCAGGCTTCAACGGGTATATTTCATCATAGAGATTAGCAATACGACTCTGTAAACTTTGAGAATTGGCATGACAAATGCCTTCAAGATTTGTCAGATAAGGAAGTATATACTTTTTTGCAAAGTTCTGTTTAGCCGGTTCACGTTCCTCTTCTTGCATATCTTCACCTAACAGTCCATAACGAGTCAATTCGTACATAGCCCTTATTTGCAGATACTTCTTCAGTTCCTGATTGGCTTTCTTGATAGCCCGATAGCCATAAGCAATAAGTGGTGTGGTCCATAGACAGCGAGTATCATTATGCTGTATCAGCTCACTGTTAACCAGACGGTTGTCGTTACTCATGTTGCTGATGGTGCTGTTCTTGACATTACCCATATTCAAGAAATAAACCATTTCTGCAACAGTAGGATAGAGTTCCTTTACGTCAATTTTATGACGATGATCAGACTCTGTATCAACCGGGATGATATACTTGAACATCTGGAATGGTTTGTTGGTCCATCCAGTACGTCTTGGGATGGCGGCAAACTCTCCATATAAATCGTTTCGACCGTTTCTAAATGCAAGACGGAATGCATTTAGTTCCCACATATAGGCATATGCATTTAGTTTGTATTGTTCGTTATTGGGGTTGAGGGCAATAAAAGGCTCAGGCATGAACAGTACTAACTTCAATTGTGGGTCGTGGAGGCTGAGTTCGTCAACGATGATGCGGTTGATTATATATAAGATGTCAAGTGTCAAAGAACTGCCAGTACCGCCACAAGACGAAGCAAATACCCAAATGTTGGGATCAACAACCTCTCCATCATTATCACGCAAATTCTGGAATGGAGCTAACTTTTGTTTTAATTCAGACATGATATTTGAATACTCCTTGACAATACCAAAACGTCCAAACATTCGTACTGCCTGAGCTCCGTCGGCTAATACCTGATTGGGGAAGGTAAGATGACCCTTTACACCTTGTTCTATAGCCCATTCTTTTATTCTGGCGGATTGTGGATCATTACTATTCACAGCACTTTGATATAATTGCTGTGGGTTTGTATTGCCAAGGTTTACAAAATCTCTACTTCGTATCACGATATTGTCGTGATTAATCTCATCATAAGTTGCCGAGTCTGTATCAATATACGTAAACAGATAGTCAATCCCAGACGGATCCTGTGGATGGAGCTTCTTATACAACTCAGAAACGGTCTTAAGACCACAGCCACCAAGGCCGATAAAATAAGCTTTTGCCATAGTTCGTAATATTTAATTGTTTTTACTTATTCGGATTTGTTATTTTCTATACTACTAATTCAATGCGATGGTTATTCTTCTCAATAATAAAGACGCCCCCACTCTTCAATGGACTGAACCATGTCTCTTCATTGGGAGCACAGGCAGCAATCTCTTCACGATATTGGTCTTTAATTGTCATAGGACCACCTGTCCAAACCATATAATAACCACTCTTCTTCCAGAACATCAAAGGATTGTATTTCTTACCAGTGACCTTTATCTGCCAGTTAGCATTGGGAACTGGGAAATCACCACCTTTACCTACTGTGAACGATGCGGTGAAACTGGGCGCAGGACTTTTGACATTCATACCATCTTCCTTCACTCTTACCATCCAGGAATGTGTGGTCTTCAGCCCAAAGATAGTATAAATGAGTGAAGCTACAATAATAAAAACGATAAGTGCTATCAAAATCCAACACCATAAAGGCAGTACCGAAGCCCAAACACTGAACTCCGATTGACTAAGGGGATATTTCTTATGCAGAGGCATGGCGTAATCGTCACCTTCCTTCTCATTACATATCGTTTGGAGTCGGGCTATCTCTTCCTTATATTCAGAATGGAAGAATACCTCTATACTGTCCGCCTGACAGTCGATGCAGGAAGTCTGAGGCCAAAAGCCCTTGTCAACTTCAATCATTCCAACATTATCCTTCTTTCCTACAGGAAGTTCCTCTACAGGTATGGCTTTAATAGATGCCGAGGAAAGGAGAATATCTGTTTTGTTGATAAGGGGTCTGCCTTCCTTTTCTGGGGCAATCACTCTTGCTGTCAGTTGATTGCCGCTGATGTTGCTCTCTATGGAGAGTGTGTCTATTAAACTGTTCCATTCTTTTTTGAGGGAAGCATTCAGTTTGTAGGCCATCACATTGGTAATGATATGGCCAAACCATTGGGACAATACGGCTGCAGATGTCACAGGCTGATAGTGAATAGTACCGAAGATGCGATCCATCTCTGGTTTAAAAATTGCTTCTGGATGCTTGATGCTATTGGTTGCCAACTCAATACCGAACTTACACATCCCTTGGCGATAACTTTCAGGAACCTTACCGACGAGAGACTGCCAGTCAACGACATTCTTATTGTATCTATGCGTATGCGACCAATATTCAAAGTCGGTAAAAAGATAAATGAAGGTCAGTTCATTACTGCCGACGGTGTTGATTGCATCTACAATAAGACTGGCGGTCTTGAAACCGTCTGAACCGTCACGTGGATCACCGTTTTTCAGGAACTGGAATCCTGGGGACTGTACCGCAGAACGCAACGCCTGCCTTACATTAGGTTCGAGTGTGATGCATTTGAACATATTCACAAAATCCGTATAATTCTCGTCTGCCATACGAATAATGGTTATCTGGTCGCCATCAGGTACGGCATCTACGAACTTAAGTAGGTTCTGTTTCTCTATAATTTCGTAGGGCAGCATGGAACTGGATATATCTAGCACAAAAACATAGTGAGCCTTCTGGTCGCCTAACTGAGTACCGTAACGGGCTGTCAATTGTGGAAAGTCGTTTTTAAGTTTTTCTTGTGGGGTTAATCCTTGGCCAAACAAACTGGTAACAAAGAATAGTGAGAAAAGAATCGTTTCAATCCTTTTGGCTACATTTTTATATTTTTGCATATAACATCATAATTTTTAGTTATCAATATGTCTGCAAAGATAGTGATTATTAATCAATTAAAAAAATTTAAGTCTTATTTTTGGCATTATTTTACTCATTTTTAATTTAAGAGGTGAAAATGGGTGTGGTACAGGCAATTTATACCGATAATATTAGCATCCTATTCTACCCCATCAAGAGCCACTGTACCTTTTACATATCCGTTATTGATCACCTATTTCAGAGAGGAATTTCCAGATGGTCTCATAGGTTTGCATAACGAAGTTTATTATATAAAGCTATAAACAAGTGTCTCAATTAAAAATAAAGAGCCTACGACACTATCATTTCTATCACCATAAAAAATATTTCTGAAAAATAGTTGAAAACCTTTGGCGAAATCGAAAGAATCATTTAATTTTGCAACCGAAAATCATAATACTATCACAAAACAACTAATTTTTGTAGCAAAAAAGAATGAAGGAAATGACAATTGAAACGGTCAGATGCCGAGCGGTTCTAAGACGAAGGTAATACTTATGTCTGCGAATCGATGGGAGGATTGTATCTTGTCGTTCCGAGCGTTCTTTGAGACAACGTCTCGAACATCGGCTTTGCCATTGCATAGCTCAAGTAAGTTTGGCTCTGCATTCGGCTCGTGCGGTCTTTGACATATTGCTACAAAAAGGTTGGAGATGTGATAGAGAATCTACACGAAAGGAATCTCTATAGAAACTACAGGGTGGTGCCGATGCACTGTGCCTGTTACTCTTATGGTCCCTCCGAACAAGGGACGATATACTATTTATTCTATTATGTTTTTTAATGTGTGGAACGATGATGAAATCAAATAGGCTTATTAACGATTTTAGGAAACAGGACAGACATTCTATCTGGAAACATATTGAGGCGATGTCGGTGAATTATGCCGTCTATTCTAAATACAAGACAGGAGTAGATCCGCACCTCACGGGAAAGGATGTCTATGTCTATGCCAATGAGGAGAATCTGGTTGTGGTGTGCGTGGACTGCTATAAAGAGAAAGAAAAGCCGGCGTATGAGGAAGGTGGAAGCATAGGACCTGTCATTTTGAATCATGGTCAGGAACCTTGCGATAGTGTGGTATGGAAATTGAAGGAGACGATGAACATCATGGAAAGGCGTCTGAGCCTGTGCCATTTTGACCTTCCTGTCTATGGCGTATTGCTGACGGAGGCACGGATTACCAATGCCGAGGACTTGGAAGCCATGTGGGCAGCCAACCACGTTAGGGTTTTCGAGGGCTTTAAGGACTTGAGACACCGAAGAGCATCGGTGAATTCGGATGACGGGCTTAGAGGTCATATTTTTTGCGATGCAGCCCTTGATAGTGAGCTGGATGCAAAGTTTGATAGTGAGCTGGACGCAAAGTATGATAGTGAGCAGGATGCAAAGTATGATAGTGAACTGGATGCTAAACTTGACAAGACTGACGTGCAGGAGGAACCGAAGTCCTCGCTGGACGTTGACGACGAGTTTGATAAGATGCTGAGGGAATTCATCGAGAGAGAATTTGACTCGACACCTGTAGATGAGAATGTTCAGAAGAACAATGATGACCTTAGTGATAACGATGACTTCAATGTTGATTTTGATGATGACGATGATCATGAAGATGATGATCGTGATGATGACCTTGATGACGAGATCAATCTTGACGATTTTCCGGAGGGGAGTGTTCTGCCTGCTGACGAAACCATTTTCCCGAGTGGGGAGATAGAGCAGAACAACAACATCAGCGTGAAGGTGGAAATTCTGCGACCTATTGCCAATCCACGCGAAGAACTGGACAAGCTGGTGGGGTGTGCAGACATCAAACAGCGGATGGATGAGCTGATAGCCTTGACCAGCTATAATAAGATGATGCATGAATTGTTCCCCAACAGCAAGCAGCATGAGGTGTCGCTGCACAGCGTGTTCCTGGGGCGCCCGGGAACGGGAAAGACGACGGTGTGCAAGATATTCGGCTCACTGCTTCGCCAAGTGGGAGCCTTATCGAAAGGACATGTGGTAGTGTGCGACCGCGGCACCTTCATCGGCACACTATGGGGTGACGAAGAGCGTTCCGTCCGCCAAGTGCTGGAAATGGCCAAAGGCGGTGTCCTGATGATTGACGAGGCTTATCTGCTGAACGGAAAGCACGAGAACGATCCCGGTAAGCTGGTTATCCAACTCCTGATGAGCATCTTGTCGGACGAGACGCAACGCGACATAGCCGTTGTGCTCTGTGGTTACAAGGAACCGATGATGAAGCTGTTGTCAAGCAATCCTGGCCTGCAGTCGCGCTTCCCCAACAGATTTGAGTTCTCGGACTTTACGGTCGATGAGCTGTTGGAAATCACCCAGTGCCGGGTGAAGGATTACGACTATCAGTTCACCGCCAAGGCTTGGGAGAAATACCGCCAAGTGCTGACCCAGGCCTATCAGGTGCGTGACCCGGAGACATGGGGAAATGCCCGTTTCATAGCCAACCAGTTGGAGCGTATATACATCCAACATGCCACGCGCTGTGTGAAGCAGCAGCCAAAGGACAAGCGCGAACTGCTGAAGATAACGCCCGAGGACATCCTGCCTATCGAGGTGCCCCGTCAGAAAGCGAAGATAGGATTCTGAACTTTTCACGCGATGTGAGAAAGGACATTCTGCCATTTCTGCATATTCATTGTATAAATCTATAGCATCGGTAGGAAATGTTTCAACGATTGCTGCAAAACAGAAAAATAATCGGTCAAAAATTTGCAGGATAAGAGAATAATATATACTTTTGTCGCCGAATTAGAAAGAAAATTAGCAGAATGAAAGTAATGTCTAACATTTGGTGGTGGCGTAACTCGAGATTAAAATAGTCGCGGGGTACGAAGCCATTGCATTCAGTTAGCATTCAGATAAAAGGGGCTCGTCGGTAACGCGACGGGCCCTTTTTCTGTTAAGGAACCAACAAAAAAACAAAAGATATGAGTTATTTAGTAGATGAAAAAGGATTTTACGGAGAGTTCGGCGGTGCATACGTGCCGGAAATTCTCTATGCCACAGTCAAGAAACTGCAGGAAGACTATCTGCCGATTATCGAATCGAAGGAGTTCCAGGATGAGTATCTTCAGTTGCTCCGCGACTACGTAGGTCGCCCCTCCCCACTCTATCTTGCCAAGCGCATGAGCGAGAAGTATGGTTGTCATCTTTATTTGAAAAGAGAAGACCTGAACCATACGGGAGCCCACAAGATTAACAACACGATTGGTCAGATACTGCTGGCCAAGAAGATGGGCAAGAAGCGCATCATTGCTGAGACCGGTGCGGGTCAGCACGGCGTGGCGACCGCAACGGTATGCGCCCTGATGGACATGCCCTGCGTGGTGTATCAGGGAGCATTGGACGTGGAGCGCCAGCATGTCAACGTGGAACGCATGAAGATGCTGGGTGCAGAGGTTCGTCCCGTCAAGACCGGCAACTGGACGCTGAAGGATGCCACCAACGAAGCCATTCGCGACTGGTGCTGTCACCCTGCCGATACCTTCTACATCATCGGCAGCACCGTGGGTCCTCACCCCTACCCTGACATGGTTGCCCGTCTGCAGAGCATCATCTCTGCGGAGATTAAGCAGCAGTTGCAGGAGAAGATAGGCCGCGACTATCCCGACGTGCTGATGGCGTGTGTGGGTGGCGGAAGCAATGCCGCCGGCACTATTTACCATTATATTGATGACGAGCGGGTGAACATCATTTTGGCTGAAGCCGGCGGACAAGGTGCCGACACCGGGCACACGGCAGCCACGATTCATGCGGGACGGATGGGCATTCTGCACGGTTCGAAGACGCTGGTGATGCAGACGCCCGACGGTCAGATTATCGAAGCCGAGAGCATATCTGCCGGACTGGACTATCCCGGTATTGGTCCGATGCATGCCAACCTGGCTGCCCAGCACCGTGCCACCGTCTATAGCATCAATGACGACGAGGCGATCAAGGCCGCCTACGAACTGACGCGCATGGAGGGAATCATTCCCGCTTTGGAGAGTGCTCACGCCATTGCAGCTCTCGGCAAGATGTCGTTCAAGAAGGACGATGTGGTAGTGCTGACGGTCAGCGGACGAGGCGACAAAGACGTGGAAACCTACCTGAACAACAAGCAGATGGCAGGAGAATACAGTTTTTAAATGAGTAATTAGTAATGAGTAATGAGTAATTATGATTACCTATAAATTTCAGACGACAAGCAAGACCATTCTGGCGGATTTATACACGCCGGTGGGAGTATATATGCGACTGCGCGACCTCTATCCGCAGAGTGCACTGATGGAGAGTTCGGACTATCACGAGCAGAGCAATTCGCACTCGTTCATCGGCATTAATCCCATAGCCAGTGTGGCCATCAGTCACGGCGAGTCAGTGATTCATTTTCCCGACGGGCATGTTTCCAGACAGGAAATCAATGCAGGCTATACGACTGCCGAGGCTATCCACGCGCTCATCGACCGCATTGACGTGACCGGCGACGATGCTCATCTTTGCGGACTTTTCGGCTACACCAGTTTCAATGCCGTGCGCTATTTCGAGAACATTGAGGTGAAGGATGAGACGATGGCGGAGAACGATGCGCCCGACATGCTGTATATATTATATAAGGTGGTGATTGTCTTCGACCATCACAACAACCTGCTGAAGGTGGTGACGCTGGGCGACGAGCAGGAGACCGACGACATTCTGAAGGCGATGAACAAGGCCAGCGTGAAGACGTATGACTTCCACCCCGTGGGCGATGTGCGCTCGACGCTGACCGACGACGAGCACCGCGAGAACATCCGCCGCGGCATCCAGCATTGTCTGCGCGGCGATGTGTTCCAGATAGTGCTGTCGCGCCGTTTCATCCAGCGTTACGAGGGCGACGACTTCAAGCTGTACCGCGCCCTAAGGAGCATCAACCCATCGCCCTACCTGTTCTATTTCGACTTCGGCGGCTTCCGCATTTTCGGTTCCAGCCCCGAAACCCACTGTCGCATAGAGAAACGGTCAATGGTCAATGGTCAATGTTCAATGTTAGCTTACATCGACCCCATTGCCGGCACGACGAAGCGCACGGGCGATGCCGACGCCGACCGACGGGGAGCCGAGTTCTTGCGCAACGACCCCAAGGAGAATGCCGAGCACGTGATGCTGGTCGATTTGGCGCGCAATGACCTCAGCCGCAACTGTCACGATGTGAAGGTGGACTACTACAAGGACATCCAGTATTATTCCCACGTCATCCACCTCGTCTCGCGTGTCAGTGGCGAATTAGACGGGCCAACAGGAAGCGTTGGCCCCGATGGAAAACCATCGGGAGCCGACCCCATCAAGGCTTTTATCGACACGTTCCCCGCCGGCACGCTCTCGGGTGCCCCGAAGGTTCGCGCCATGCAGCTGATTTCCGAATACGAGCCGCACAACCGCGGTGCCTACGGTGGCTGCATCGGCATCATCGGGCTGGACGGCTCGCTGAATCAGGCCATCACCATCCGCACCTTCGTATCGCGCAATGGCGAGCTGTGGTTCCAGGCGGGCGGCGGCATCGTGGCCAAGAGCGACGTGGAGTATGAGTTGCAGGAAGTAAATAACAAACTGGGAGCCTTACGAAAAGCAATTTCCAAAGCTGAGGAGCTTTAGAAAAGTGAATAGTGAATAGTGAATAGTGAAAAGTGAAAAATTTATGAAAATAGTCATCATCGATAATTACGACTCGTTCACCTATAACTTGAGTCATCTGGTAAAAGAACTGGGGGCGGAGGTCACCGTGCTTCGCAACGACCAGTTCGAATTGTCGCAACTGCAGGAGTTCAGCAAGATCATCCTTTCGCCTGGTCCGGGCATCCCGTCGGAGGCGGGCTTGCTGCTCGACGTCATCCGCACCTATGCCGGTCGGAAGCCCATCCTGGGCGTCTGCCTGGGTCATCAGGCCATCGGCGAGGCCTTTGGCGCACGACTGGAGAACCTGAGCGACGTGTTCCACGGGGTGGCCACGCCCTGCCATCTGACCGGCGACGACGCGCTGTTCTCGGGCATCGCGAGGGACTTCACCGTGGGCCGCTACCACTCGTGGGTGGTCAGCCGCGACGGACTGCCCGACTGTCTGGAGGTGACCGCCGTGTCGGACGAGGGGCAGATTATGGCACTGAAACACAAAGAGCTGAACGTGCGCGGCATCCAGTTCCACCCCGAGAGCGTGCTGACGCCCGACGGCAAGAAAATGCTGCAAAACTGGATGTTCTTATGAATGAAACCAATCATACGTATCATTTAATCAAATCATACGTATGATTTAGTCGAATCATACGTATCATCGGAGCCAATCATACGTATCATTGAAATCAATCATACGTATCATCGAAATCAGTCATGCGTATCATCAGAAAACGACATCAGAAAACATAAAAACAAACAATATGGAACAGACTATGAAAGGCTATCTCTTCCGCCTGTTGAATCACGAAGAGCTCTCCCGCGAGGAGATGAAAACCATCCTGATTGGTATCACACAGAGCGAATACCCCAACGAGCAGATTACCGCCCTGCTGACGGCCTTGCAGATGCGCGGCGTGACGGTCGATGAACTGCTGGGATTCCGCGACGGCATACTGGAGACCGGCGTGCCCGCCATCCTCGACTGCGACCGCTACATCGACGTGGTCGGCACGGGCGGCGACCGCAAGAACACGTTCAACATATCGACCACCGCCTGCTTCGTCATCGCCGGTGCGGGATATAAGGTCGCCAAGCACGGCAACTACGCAGCCACCAGTGTCAGCGGTGCATCGAACGTCATCCAGCACCACGGCATCAAGTTCACCGACGACATCGACCGGCTGAACCGCTCGCTCAACGAGGCGGGCATCGTCTATCTGCACGCCCAGCTGTTCGCCCGTGCCATGAAGTTCGTCGGCCCCATCCGCAAGGCGCTGCAGTTCCCCACCATCTTCAACCTGCTGGGTCCCATCGTCAATCCCTCGCAGCCCAAATGCCAGCTGCTGGGTGTGGCCAACCTCGACCAGATGCGGCTATACAACAACGTCTATCAGAAACTGGGCATCGACTATGGCATCGTGAACTCAATCGACGGCTACGATGAAATCAGCCTGACCGGACCGTTCAAGGTGACCACCAAGCAATACGAGCGGATATTCCAGCCACAGGACCTTGGCTTCGAGATTGCCAAGCCCGAAGAGCTCGTAGGGGGCGCCAGCGAGGAAGAGGCCGCCCGGATATTCGACTCGGTACTGGAGAACAGGGCGCTGCCTGCCCAGAAAAATATCGTCCTGGCCAATGCGGCATTCGGAATACAGGTGCTGGAACGCGGAGAGAAGGACATCGACGAGTGCATCGAGATTGCCCGCGAGAGCATTGACAGCGGGGCAGCTCTGCGCACATTCAGGAAGTTCGTGGAACTCAACAGTTGACAATCAGTAACGCATAAACACGGATTCTCATGATGCAAGACATTTTACAAGACATCATCGCCCACAAGCGGCAGGAACTGCAACGGATGTATGCCAAGAAACCATCGATGAAGGACGCCCTGCTGGCTTCCTCCTCGGGCATCATTGCCGAATTCAAGCGCCGGTCGCCCTCAAAGGGATGGATCAAGGAAGAGGGGCGCGCCGACATCATCCCGCTGGCGTATCAGCAGAACGGTGCCGCCGCACTCAGCATACTGACCGACAAGGACTACTTCGGAGGCCACGACGACTTCATCCGCACGGCGCGTAAGTCGGGCGTCACCATCCCCATCCTCTACAAGAACTTCGTCATCGACGAGATGCAGCTCTACGAGGCTGCCCTCTGCGGAGCATCTGCCGTACTGCTCATCGCCGCCTGCCTCACCAAAGAGCAGTGTGGCGCACTACTGAGCAAAGCCCACCAGCTGGGCATGGAGGTGCTGCTGGAGATGCACAGCGAGCAGGAACTGGAATATGCCGAACTCGGTCCCGACATGTGCGGCATCAACAACCGCAACCTCGGCAGCTTCGTCACCGATGTCCAAAACAGCTTCCGCCTGGCGGAGCAACTGCGCTCTGTGTGCGGCGATTCCATCGCCACACAGAAGACGGTCCTTGTCAGCGAGAGCGGCATCTCGAATCCCGATACCGTCAACGCACTGCGCCGCGCCGGCTTCCGCGGTTTCCTCATCGGCGAGAACTTCATGAAGTCCCCCGACCCGGGCATCGCCCTCTGCGATTTCATCAACCAATTATGAATTATGCATTCTTCGACATAAAGGTACGAAGCGACCAAGGTCGTATCTGAATTATGAATTATGAATTAATAAAAGTTTGTGGCATGCGCGATGCGGAGAACATCCGCGAGGTGGAAAGGCTACGGGTAGGCGACGATACGTCGGGAATGGCCCTCGGCATCGACCTGATGGGCTTTATCTTCTGGCCGAAGTCCAGCCGCTATGTCAGTGAGCGCCCCGCCTACCTGCCATCGAAGTGCAAGCGCGTCGGGGTCTTTGTCGATGCCGCCATCGAGACCGTCAAGCACATCGCGGATGAATACTCCCTCGACTACATCCAGCTGCACGGCCAAGAGTCGCCCGAGTACATTCAGGCTCTCCTTACCGTATGTGGCGATTCCATCGCCACCATCAAGGCCTTCAACATAGCCACTGCCGACGACTTCGCCCAAACCAAGCCCTACGAGCCACTGGCTGACTACTTCCTCTTCGACACGAAAGGCAACTCCGTCGGAGGCAATGGCACCAAGTTCGACTGGACGGTCCTCGACGACTATCACGGCGCCACACCTTTTATATTAAGTGGGGGCATAGGGCCCGACGATGCCGGGCGCGTCCGAGCCTTCCACCATCCCAAATGCATAGGCATCGACCTCAACTCGCGCTTCGAACTGGTTCCCGGGCTGAAGGACGTCTCCGCCCTCCGGAAATTCTTCAATGAACTAAATAGTTAAACAAATAGTAAACGATATGACGAACAAGATTAATTCCCTCTTCGCCCAACGCGGCGATAAAAAGCTCCTCTCGCTCTATTTCTGTGCAGGAGCACCCACGCTCAACGGCACTTGCGACGTGATTCTCACCATGCAGCGCCGAGGCATCAGCATGATTGAAGTAGGCATACCCTTCAGCGACCCCATGGCCGACGGACCGGTCATACAGGATGCTGCCACGACGGCACTGAGAAACGGTATGTCGCTGAAACTGCTTTTCTCGCAACTGGCGGCCATCAAAGACCAAGTGCAGATACCGCTCATCCTCATGGGCTACCTCAACCCCATCATGCAGTACGGCATCGAGCAGTTCTGCCAGTCATGTGTGGAGAGTGGCGTCAGTGGCATGATCATCCCCGACCTTCCTTTTAAAGACTATCAGGAGGTCGTGAAGCCCGTGGCCGACCGCTACGATCTAAGGGTAATCATGCTCATCACGCCCGAGACTTCCGAAGAGCGCATCCGCTTCATCGACGACAATACCGACGGGTTCATCTACATGGTTTCGTCGGCAGCCATCACCGGTGTCCAGAAATCTTTCGACGAAGCGAAACAGGACTATTTCCGCCGTATCAACGCCATGAACTTGCGCAATCCTCGCATGATTGGATTCGGCATCAGCAATGCCCAGACGCTGAAAGCTGCTCAGGACAATGCTGCCGGTGCCATCATCGGCTCCAAGTTCGTCACGCTGCTCAGCGAAGAAAACGGGAATGCCGACAAGGCACTTGACCGACTGTTTGAAGCGTTGAACTCATAAATTATGTAAAAGCGTGAGCATTTTCATTCTTTTTAATTACCTTTGCAGTCAGAATCTACTAAACAAAGAAAACTGACATGAAAAAGTTCCTACAGACGCTATTGCTATGCGCCCTTGTCACTTTGACCGCACAGGCCAAAGGGTGGGATCAGCAGCAATACAAACAGATTGAGCAAAGCATTCGCATGCCACAATTTGCCAATGCAGAGTTTCCCATCACCAAGTTTGGTGCTAAGACCACCAACAATGCTGCCAAGAACCAGAAAGCCATTCAGAAGGCTATCGACAAATGCTCCAAGAAGGGCGGCGGTAGGGTCATCGTACCGGCTGGTCAGCATTTCCTCACCGCAGCCATCCAGCTGAAGAGCGGCGTAAACCTCGTTGTGGAGGAAGGTGCCGTCTTGGAGTTTGCCTTCGAGCCGGAGCTGTACCCCATCGTTCCCACACGCTGGGAGGGTCTGGACTGCTGGAACCTCAGCCCGCTGATTTATGCCTATCAGGCCAAGGACGTGGCCATCACGGGTAAGGGAACCATCGATGGTGGTGGTTCGAACGAGACTTGGTGGCCCTGGTGTGGAAACTCCCGTTTCGGCATGAAGCCTGGCGGTATTGCACAAAACCAGGGTGCCCGTGCCCGTCTGCTGAAATATGCAGAGGATGGCGTGGATATGGACCAGCGCAAGTTCGGCACTACCGACGGTCTCCGTCCTCAGATGATTAACCTGAACCAGTGCGATGGTATCCTGATTGAAGACGTCACCTTGTTGCGTTCGCCTTTCTGGGTTATCCACCCGCTGCTTTCCACAGATATCACCGTTCGTGGCGTTCATATCAACAATGACGGTCCTAATGGTGACGGTTGCGACCCGGAGTCGTGCGACCGTGTCCTGATAGAGAACTGCTACTTCAATACGGGTGACGACTGCATCGCCATCAAGAGCGGGCGCAACAATGACGGTCGTGACGGTGGTCAGGGACGTTATGCCGGCAAGCCTTCGAAGAACATCATCATCCGTAACTGCAAGTTTAACAATGGTCATGGTGGTGTGGTTATCGGTTCCGAGATTTCCGGAGGTTGCCAGAATGTCTTTGCAGAGAATTGCGAGATGGACTCCCCCTCTCTTGACCGTGTACTCCGCATCAAGACAAACTCTTGCCGTGGTGGCATCATCGAGAATATCAACATGCGCAATGTCACTGTAGGACAATGCAAGGAAGCTGTCCTGAAAATCAACACCGACTATGAGCCACGCGAAATTTGCTGCCGTGGTTTCTACCCCATCGTGCGCAATGTCACCATGGAGAATGTCACTTGTCAGAAGTCGAAGTATGGTGTCATGATTGTAGGATACCAGGACGAGAAGTTAGCCTATACGGTTAACAATATTAATGTACGTAATTGCTCGTTCAACGGGGTTTACGGCAAGCCCGTCCACCAGGTGGGTCTTGCTCAGGATGTAATCTATGACAACCTGATGGTTAACGGCTCATTGGTTCTGCAGAATCCTCCTTACAAGCACTATTCTGAATGGCTGACCTATAGCGAGATGAAGCGTGTGCCGAAGTCTTATATGCTCGACTTCTCCAACCGTCCCAAGTGGAGCTATGTCATGGGTATTGAGCTGGAAGGCATGCTGGACACCTATTTGCGCTATGGTGGCGAGGACATCCGCAAGTACTGTCAGGAATATACGGACACGATGATCAATGAAAAGGGCGACATCCGCGGATATGACATTTTGGACTATAACCTCGACAACATCCGTACTGGTCACTTCGTTACCCGTATGTATCAGAAATGGCCGGAGGCTAAGAACTTGAAAGCCATGCAGACCATGATGAAGCAGTTGCAAGACCAGCCCCGTACCATTGCTGACAAGGTGTTCTGGCACAAGGCGATTTATGCTTACCAGGTTTGGCTGGACGGTATCTTCATGGGACTTCCGTTCCGCACACTGACCGCGCCCATCACTGAAAAGGCACAAGTAGGAAAGGGCAAGAAGGCCAAATATCCTATCATGGACATCTACGACGATGCTGTCAATCAGTTGAAGATTACCTATAATCGCACTTTTGACCCCAAGACAGGACTGAACCGTCATGCTTATGATGAAACACGCAAGACGTTCTGGGCAGACAAGGAAAGCGGACTCAGCCAGCACTGTTGGGGGCGTGCCCAGGGTTGGTACACCATGGCACTCATTGAGGTGCTAGATGCTCTCCCCGAGAACTACGCCCGTCGTTCGGAAGTGATCGACCTGTTGATAAAAGACTTTGATGCTATCATCAAGTGGCAGGACAAAGAGAGTGGTGTGTGGTATCAGGTGATGGACTGCCCAGGACAGGAAGGCAACTATCTGGAATCTACTTGCTCCAGCATGTTTGCATACGCCTTGTTGAAAGCATACCGCAAGGGCTATGTCGGCGAGAAATACCGTGATGCAGGCATTCGTGCCTACAAGGGCATTATCGCGAACTTCATCAAGGTTCATCCCGACAAGACCATTTCACTGACCAACTGCTGCGAAGTGGCAGGACTCGGTCCGGCTGCCACGCCAGACGTGATTTCCGCCATGAAGAAGATAAATCCGAAGGGAAGCGTCAGAGAGAACCAGCGACGTGATGGAAGCTACAAATACTACCTCAGCGAGCCCATCCGCGACAACGACGCCAAGGGAGTCGGACCGTTCATCTGGGCTTCTCTGGAAATGGAAATGCTTGGATATACAACAGAAAACATAACAGCCTCGATTGATCGCGAGGCTGTTCTTTTTCGCAATAACCCCATCATCACCCAAGCAGACCCGCTGGCATCGCTGACCGTTGGCAACGGACATTTTGCCACGACGGTTGATGTCACTGGGTTGCAGAGCTATGTAAAGGAATACAGTCAGGGCATTCCCCTGAATGCTATGAGTGACTGGGGGTGGCACTCCTTTCCCAACAAGGATAACCTGAAGCCGGAAGAGAGCGAGAAATCCTACGACTTCGGTCACGGACATAAGGAGGATTATGCCATAGAATACAAGAAGGCGGAAGACGGACGCCACAAGTTGGCTACCGAGTATTTCCGTGTCAACCCTCACCGCCTGAATCTTGGAGCCATCGGCTTGAACCTGAAAGATGGTAATGGACAGATTATTCCATTAGACGGAATCTCAGACATCAACCAGCAACTGAACCTTTGGCAAGGTGAAATAACATCGAGCTACAAGGCTGACGGTCAAAAAGTCAACGTCATCACCCTCGGCTTACCCGACCGTGATGCCGTAGCCTATCGTATCAGTTCGCCACTATTGACAAAAGGCCAGGCTTCTGTCAGCATCCGTCTGCCCTACCCTACGGGAAAGCATGCCGACGACGCCAGCGATTGGAGCAAGGATGCCCTTCACAGTTCGCAGATCATTTCTCAAAATGACCATGCTGCCGTCATCGAACACCAGATTGACACCACCACCTATTATATATATATTAGATGGGAGGGACAGGCACAACTACAGGGAGTGAAAGCTCACACCTATCAGCTTAGCGCCGATGCAGATGTTCTTGCCTTCGAGGTGGAATACAATCCTGTAAACCGAGCCTCAGCCTTAGAAGCCTTCCGCTTCGATGCCGCCCAGAAGACCACCCAGAAATATTGGCACAAATTCTGGACGGAGACTGCCTTTGTGGACTTCAGTCAGTGTACAGACCCTCGCGCCAAGGAATTGGAACGCCGTGTGGTTCTCTCCCAATATCTGACTCGCATCAACTGTGCCAACAACATGCCGCCACAGGAAACTGGTCTCACCTATAACACATGGTTTGGTCGTCCACATCTGGAAATGACTTGGTGGCATGCTGTTGACTTCGCCCTGTGGAACCAGCCCAAGGTGGTAGAGCAGATGCTTCAGTGGTACGACAATACCGCAGCTCCTGTTGCCAAGAAGATAGCTCAGCGCCAAGGGTTCAAAGGCATCCGCTGGATGAAGATGACTGACCCCTGGGCCGGTGAAGCTCCTTCCAACACGGGTTCGTTCCTAACTTGGCAACAGCCTCACTATATCTATCTGGCTGAAGAGATGTATCGTGCCAACCCCACTAGTAAGACATTAAAACAATATGCAGAAAATGTAGAGGCTACCGCAGAATTCCTGGCAGACTTTGCCAAGACTGGCAAGCTGTTTGGTCAGACAGCCATGCAGGAGTGTATGACAAAGGACATCAGCTATAACCATCCTTTCGAACTCGCCTACTTCCGCTATGCACTGAATATCGCACAACAATGGCGTGAGCGCATGGGGAAGTCACGTAACAAGCAGTGGGATGATGTGGCAGTTCGATTGGCGTCAATGCCCATAACCAAGGAAGGCATCTACACCGCAGGACTCCCCATCGGAAAGACCGAGGGACTGCAATCATTCGATCCCTTCAATACCGTTGGTGGTGGCTCCACATCTGTCAAAGAAGAAACTTTTGCCGACAAAGTACGCAATGACCATCCTGCCGTTCTCGGGTCTTTTGGCCTTCTCCCTCAGAATGCTTCGCGCTTCGATGCTGTTAAAGCCCAGAAAACATTGGACTGGGTGATGAAAAACTGGAACTGGCAGACTACATGGGGATGGGACTATGGTATGATTGCCATGACTGCTGCCCGTTTAGGTCGTCCGGATATTGCCCTTGATGCACTGCTCATCGACACCCAGAAGAATACTTATCTCAAGAATGGGCATAACTTCCAGACAGCAGACCGTCTGCGTCTCTACCTCCCCGGCAATGGAGCCTTGCTAACTGCTATTGCCATGATGTGTGCAGGATGGGATGGATGCAAGGAAGTGCTGAACCCAGGGTTCCCTAAAGACGGACGTTGGAATGTCCGATGGGAAGGGCTACACCGCATGCAATAACCGTAATACGAGGAGGATTTGGTTTTTTCACCTTTCCTCCTCGTAAACGTTTAATTGTTAATTATCAATAAGCTACGCTCATTATTCATTCCTTTTTCGTACCTTTGCCTGCGAAACTGATAAAAACGACTTGTACCTCTTGGTCAAAGAAACTACGAAACAAACAAATATGAAGAGATCTCTATTCACGGCTTTTGCGGCATTCCTTGCGTTAGCAGTAGTTGCTACCGACTGCGATTTGAACAAGCCCTTTGGTTTCTGTACCCGTTCTTCACGGACAGATGCTAACAGTACTTACAACGTCACAGGAGGTGGTTGCTATACCTATCCCGTGCCATCCGATTTCACAGGAAAGGTCATTGTCTTGAAATCCAACGGAAAAGACATGAAGAAAGACATTCAGAATGCTATCAAGCAACATGATGTTATCATCTTCGACGGTTCCAATGGCGACTTCATCGTGTCGAGCAACGTCAATATCGAAGGAGACAACAAAACGCTGCTGGGTATCAATAACGCACGTCTTTGCACGCAATGGCATATTACCCCGGAGATTATTACCGCACTCAACAATGCTGGCGTGCCCCACATGAACACCCACGAAGGTGGTGGCATTCTGCCCAACGGACAACGCGTCAGAGAGGAAGCGGAATTCAACACTCGAAAGATGATCATCGAGCTCACGGGCGATAACACTGAGAACTACCGCAAATCTGGAATACTCAGGGTTGCCAAGGAGAATATCATCATCCGTAATATCACTTTCGTAGGTCCTGGATCTATTGATGTGGGTGGAAACGACCTGCTCTCATTCAATGGTGCCAAGCACTGTTGGGTTGACCACTGTTCCTTCTCTGACGGTATGGACGGCAACTTCGACATCACCAACTCTTCCGATTTCAACACCGTCAGTTGGTGTACCTTCAGCTATACCGAACGCTCGTATATGCACCAAAACACTAATCTTATTGGCTATAGCGACCGCGAGCCAATAGGCTTCCTGAACACAACCTTCGCCTTCAACTGGTGGGGACAAGGATGTGTACAGCGAATGCCTATGATTCGTGTCGGAAAGATTCACATGCTGAATAATTACTTCAGCTCCACCACAGCCACCAACTGCATCAACCCTCGCAAGAACTCAGAAGTCCTCATTGAGGGCAACTATTTCGAGAAAGGTGTCAGGAGATACTTCAGCCAGAAAGATGCCGTCTCTGTAACATGGACTGACAGCAACTTTGCTGAGGAGCCCAACCAGTCGGGTACACCCTTCTCTGTTGGCACTACCATCACCATACCCTACGAATATTCCGTAGCCCCCTATGCTGACGTGCCTGCAACGGTGAAGAAACACGCCGGGGCAACATTGAAATAATAACATAAACTATATAATTATGAAAAAAACTATACTTACATTATTAGCAGCCATCTTTTCATTGGTTGCTACAGCACAAGACCAAGCTCCTGCCTTCCCCGGTGCTGAGGGTCACGGACGTTATGTCACTGGCGGACGAAAAGCTGATGGTACAACAAAAGTATATCATGTAACAAACCTTAAAGATTCAGGCTCAGGCTCTCTTCGCTGGGCTCTCAGTCAAAGCGGTCCACGTACTATCGTCTTTGATGTCGGTGGCATTATAGAATTGAATAGCGATCTTACTATCAGTGCCAATACGACAATAGCAGGTCAGACGGCCCCAGCTCCAGGCATTACCATTCGCTACTATACGGTACGTCCAAACGGCAATAACATAATTATACGTTATATCCGTATTCGACGCGGAGAAGAAAAGAATGTCAATGATGGTGCCGATGCCACATGGGCTCGTAATTTCACAGGTATTATCCTTGACCACTGTTCCTTCTCATGGAGCATTGACGAGGTTGCTTCGTACTACGACAACCGCAATTTCACCATGCAGTGGTGCTCTGTTGGAGAAAGTCTTGTTAATCCTGGACACTCCAAAGGTCCGCATGGTTATGGTGGTATCTGGGGAGGAAAGGAAGCATCTTTCCACCACAACATGATAATACATGTCAACAATCGCGCTCCTCGTTTAAATGGTGCACGCTATGGATGGCAAGGTTATGACAAGACAAAGTATAAGAACACAATTGAGGCAGAAATTGTTGACTTACGAAATTGTGTAATGTACAACTGGGGAGATGGGAATGGCGCATATGCTGGACAAGGCGGTTACCACAATATTGTCAATAATTATTATAAGGCCGGACCTGCCACAAAGAACAAAACCCGTGTCTTCCAGTGTGGGCACACCAATAATGACAAAGATGACAACGGCAAAGCTATTGATCCGAAAGGAGTACATATTTATGGTCATTTCTATATTGATGGTAATTACGTAACCGCAGCATCAAAGCCAGAGAACTATGACTGGACAGGTGTAATTGTGGATGACGTCAATGCAACCATTAAAGATACCATTAAGTTAACACAGCCTGTAATAACTGGTAATATAACAACACATTCCGCTCAAGTAGCTTTCGAAAAAGTATTAGAGAATGTAGGAGCTTCTCTTTATCGCGATGCTGTTGACAACCGACACATGGAAGAAGCAAGAAATGGCACAACCACCTATAAAGGATCTTCTACCAGCTATGAAAAGGATGGAAAAACTTATCCCTTTACTCCCCTTCCAGGCTTAATTGACAAAGTATCTGACCAAGGCGAATATGTCCTTGAATCGACCTCTCGCCCTGAAGGCTATGATACTGATAAGGACGGTATCCCCGACGAGTGGGAGGCAGCCAACGGACTTAATCCTAACGATGCAGATGATGCTCAATTGAAGACTATCGACACTACAAAGGGCTGGTACACGAACCTTGAGGTCTATCTGAACTCACTTGTTGAGGATATCATGAAGGCAGGGATGGCAGATGGTGAGAGCAACTACACCGAATACTGGCCTGAATACAAGACTACTGGTATCAGCACTGTTCGAACCTCAGCAATTACAGCTACTGAATATTATGATTTGAATGGTCGCAGGCTTTCTGAGCCTCAACGCGGAGTAAACATCCGAGTGGAGCGGATGGCCAACGGACAGGCTTTCACCTCGAAAGTGATTAAATAACAAGAAAACATTATCCTCTGCACAAAAAACATAAAGTGCAGAGGATTTTTTTGCACCAAAATATTTTCCTAGGCAGAGAAAAATATTTCCCTAGGCAGAGAAAAATATATCTGCAACGTAATCGTTTACGTTGTATCTTTTTTCATGAGGAAATCCTGTTCTGTGTTTTTTTCGTAATTTTGCCGATGAAAACTGCAAAGTTATTTTGCCGTTGGAAGAGACTAACCATAAAAAAGTATTATACTAACTAATTCATGTATTTATGACAAACAAGTACTTCAGATCTTTTGTCTGCCTCATCCTAGCACTAATGGGAATGAGTCAAAGTGCTGTTGCTGCTGACTTCAAGGACTTCAGCGTCATCGTCAACAATCAAGGCGGGACGTTGCTGACCAGCGAAGAGCAAGTGCAAGGCACAGCAGTTGAATTTGGTGTTGCTGTAGCTACTGACGGCACAGTCAGCCGAGTAGCCAAAGGCGACGCCTCGTCAGTAGCCACCATCAGTGGCAAGTTCCACAGCGAACACGGTTGCACCAACCTCAAGGTGGTTGTTCCCGTTCCCGGCGCTGTCAAAATTATCGTGGGGCAGTGCACCTATAGCAAATCAGCCATCAACGTGACTGATGCCGACGGTAAGACTGTTGCCACATTAACCCCATCAAACCCTGCTTGTTGGAAAAACGACAAAGCAAACATTGACGAGCTGTACTACAACGGCGGTGCTACGACACTGACTATTACAGGTATGAGCTATTGCCCATTCGTTGCCGTCGAAGCTGTTAACAACAAGATGGACAATGCTGCAACCACCGCAACCTTCCCCTTTAACTTAGGTACCGAAGGACAGACTGCGACCTTTGGCGACATGGACTTCTACTTCCTGTCCAGCAAGGTTACTCACGGAGCCAACTTGATTCTGAAAGACAAGTCAACTCATGGCAGTTCTACACAAACTCGTTTCCAGCCTACCGTTGCCAACGAGTCAGCAGCCAGCGAGGCTAATGCCATCAAGTTCTTGTTCCGTCCCTACCCTGGCCTCGTGTTCACACCAACCAAGATTTCTCTTAAGTCAACACGCTATGGCACCGATGGTGGCAAACTCGACTTATCATGGATAAACCCAGACGGCACCACCGTTTCGTTGGCTACAGGCTTGGTTCCCGACCGTAACAACAAGAGCGACCAGCCCTCCACATTTGCTTACGATGTCACTGGTGCCACACCAGCAGAAGGTGAGTGCGGACTACAGGTCAACCTCTACAGCTTGGGCGACACCAAGCAGGTAGGCTTTGCCGACATCGTTATCGAAGGTACGCTGACGGGTGAGAAGCAGGAAATTCCTATCTTGGCCTCTTTCAAGGCTAATGGTATTAATTATAATGTGGATGACATCTTCGAAATTGTTGGTGACGACTATGTAGCCAACATCGAGCTCTTCAAGGCTGACAAGATGATTAACAGCGCCAACCCACTCACCGACATTGTCGCTACGGCTGGTACTGTGGGAGATGTGACCTATGTAGGCGATGACGAGAAGACAGTAGTCACCATTCCTGTCAGCCACAACAACATCACCATGAAGTGGATTGCCAACTTCGTTCGCAAGCCTTTCTACACCCTGACCTATATCGACACCGACGGCAAGACCGTTATCGGAACACAGCAAGTAGAGAAAGATGCAGCAATTGGCGCATTCGAGTTCGACGGAACCAAGGTTACCGTTGCCTCTGGTTATGCCTTCCGCGGTTGGGCAACAGCCAATAGTGGAAGCACCGCTATCAAATATACAACCAAGAGTTCTTTCTCTGGCAATACCAACCTCTATGCCTATACAACTCCCATCGAGGTAGCAACCCCAACGGCTCGCTTCGATTACGATTTGCGTATGGAGAACTTCGATCCCGCAGACCATGAGATGCTGACCTTCGAGGGCACTGGCTACTGGCACGACAAACAGCATGGCTGGGCATTCCAAAAAGGTGACAAGATAAAACTCGAGTTAGCAGGCAAGGGTTACATCAAACTGAGCCTCTGCCAGTATTCCGGTGATGGCGAACTGAAGCTCCTTGCTCCTGATGGAACCACCGTACTTGGCACTACCGCCAACAAGGTTTCCTCAGATGGTGCCAATGCTACCATCCAGTATGATGGTGCACAAGGTGCCGGCATTCTGACTCTTGAGATTCCTGCTACCAGCTATATTCATAGCATCAGCATCCGTAACCAGGCCGAAGACCCCTACATGGTAGATGGCGACATCTTTGTAGTAAAGCGTGGCGCTACCGATGTTGAGAGTGGTAAGAACCTGCTTTCCATGCTTGAACTTGCCAATGGCTTCAGCGGAACAGACCGTAAGATTATCTTCCTGCCTAATGGCATCTACGATTTGGAAGAGACCGTACTGACAGCCATCAGTCGCAACAACATCTCTCTGATTGGTGAGTCAATGGAAGGCACTATCATCAAGAATGCTCCTGACATCAGCATCGAGGGTATCGGCACTACAGCAACCCTGCTGAACACCAGCACGGGACTCTATATGCAAGACCTGACATTGCAGAATGCTCTCGACTACTATGGTGCACAGCGTGCCGGACTGGCTGGCGGACGCGCTGTCTGCCTGCAGGATAAGGGAAGACAGACCATTTGTAAGAACGTCAAGATGCTCTCTTATCAGGATACCTATTATTCCAATGCCAACAACCAATTCTATTGGGAAGATTCTGAGATTCACGGCACTGTTGACTACCTCTGCGGTGGAGGCGATGTTTACTACAACGGATGTACCTTCGTCAACGAGAGTCGTTCGGCTGAAGGCAAGACGGGTTCGGATGTCATCACGGCTCCTTATACCGATGCCAGCAACAAGTTTGGATATGTATTCAACAACTGTACTATCGAGAACCATGCTGCCAGCTTCAGTTTGGGTCGTGCATGGGGTGGCAATTCTACCAGCGTTTGGCTTAACACTACCATCAATCAGCCTAAGGAGATTATCGACACCCGCTTCACACTGGCCGGTATGAATGTGGCTGCCTACAAGTTCAAGGAGTACAACTCCATGGACACCGAAGGCAATGTCGTTTCTCCTGCCAGCTTGGTAGAGACCTTCACCAAGGACAGTCAGAAGTACACCTACGACATCATCCTGAGTGATGAGGAAGCAGCAGAATTTACCCTCGACAAGGTATTCACCAACTGGGCTCCTAATGAAATTGCCAAGCAAGCTATCGCACCTGCCTTCGTGAAGTTGGAGGGTACTAACCTTACTTGGGAGGACAACAAGACTTCCAAGATTTGGGCTGTCCTGAAGAACGGTAGTGTGATTGACTTTGTGGATGCGCCTTCATATACCGTCGATGATGCCACTGCAGAATATGCTATTCGTGCTGCTAACACGATGGGCGGACTTAGCAGTGCCGTCGTTGCCAACAGCTATGTCAACGTTACTTTGGCAAGTGTAGGCTATGCAACCTTCTACGATTCAAAGAATGCCTACATTCTCCCTGCAGAGCTGAAAGCATACGCTGTTTCAAATGCAAACACCAGCGAGCTGACCTATGCAGAAGTAGGAAACATCATTCCTGCCGGTACAGCAGTTATGCTGGAGTCTGCCGACAAGACTGGCGGCGAATACCTCTTGTCTCCCACAGATGCAAAGGTTACCTATCAGGGCACCAACATGTTAAAGGGTAGCGATGTTGCCACCACCACATTTGCAGAACAGAACAGTTTGTTCTACAAGCTCAGCTTCGGTAGTTCCAAGACTGCCCAGGCAGGCTCCTTCGGATGGTTCTGGGGTGCCGCCGATGGTGGAGCATTCGAAATTGAGGCTCACCGTGCATGGCTGGCTATTCCCGTACTGTTGAACGCACCAGCCATCAGCTACATCATTGGCACTGGTGGTGAAGGAACCACAGCTATCAAAAACATTGAGAACAAGCAAGAAGCTACTGGAGAATACTACAACCTGCAAGGTCAGCGCGTTGACGTTCCCACCAAGGGTCTGTATATTCACAACGGCAAAAAAATCATCATTAAATAAATGAACGTTATGAACAAAGTTAGAATATTAGCATTGTCTGCTATCATAGCCTTAGTCTTGACAGCATGCTCCAATGCAGACAACAATGTCTATGAGCGTTTCCACACCTACGATCAGACAGAGAACTTCACTTCTGTCGCTGGAACATACACCGTGGAACTGAAGTTTATGAAAGGACAGCCAGTGGTCGGACCGGAAGTTGCCGACTGGGTAACAGTAACCGCTCTGCCCAACAGTGGTGAAGAGCCCTCGAAAGTAGAGATTACAGTGAAGGAAAATGCCAGTGGTGCTGAGCGCACCACACTGCAGACCATCACGGTGGGTGAATATACTGTTAATCTGACAATAAACCAAGGTTTCACCACCGTCGAGAATCCTAATGAGGAAGAAACGGACCAACCGGCCTACTCGCCCGTAAAGTAATGTTTCACCTTATTTATATAATAGAAAGAGAACGGATTTTTTGAAGAAATCCGTTCTCTTCTTGGATTTTAGTAAAAAAACAACTGAAAAATTTGCCTAATTAAATTAAATAGTCTAAATTTGCAGACTGAAAACAAACGGAATGTAATATTTACACTTTACTATAATAAACTAAAACAAAAAAAACTAACATGCAAAAAAGAAGACTACTCTTAGCCATGTTGCTGTGTGCATTTTGGCTAGTGGGCTTTGCCCAGAATGCAATCAAGGGTACCGTCAAAGACAAATCTGGCGAACCTCTGATTGGAGTTAGTGTGACTTATGGTAATGGACAGGGCACTGTCACGGACATTGATGGTAACTTCAGTGTCAACGCTCCCGCCGGCTCTACCATTAAGTTCTCGTATGTAGGTTACAAGCCCCAGACAGTGAAGGGCTCTGGTAACATGAACATCACCTTGGAAGAGGACAACACAACGTTGGAAGACGTGGTTGTTGTAGGTTACGGCACGATGAAGCGCCGCGACCTGACAGGTGCTGTTGCCTCTGTAACCGGTGATAAGCTGGCAGCCAACCCTGTTGCTACTGTAGCAGAAGCTTTGCAGGGACAACTTCCTGGTGTGAACGTCATCTCCCAGGATGGTCGTCCTGGCGGTACAATGTCTATCCGCGTTCGTGGTGGTGGTTCTATCACCCAGTCCAATGAACCTTTGTTCGTTGTTGACGGTGTGCAGGTTTCATCTATTGACGACATTGCTGCTGACAACATCGAGAGCATCGACGTCCTGAAGGATGCTGCATCAACAGCCATCTATGGTGCCCGTGGTGCTAACGGTGTTATCCTCGTTACGACCAAAGGAGGTAAGGAAAGCAAGGTTAGCGTAAAGTACAATATGTACTACCAGATTAAATCACAGCCTAAGCAGCTGGATATCATGGATTCTTACGACCACGTTTTCCATACATGGAGCTATGCGAAGTCTCTTGGAGACACTTATGCTGATGGAGTGGCAAAGTACTATGGTCTTGGCAGTGCCTATGGCAATCACTTAAACGACTACAGAGGCCAGGGTGCCCATAATTATATGGACGATGTATTGCGCACCTCACATGCATGGAACCATGACTTCTCAGTAAGTGGTGGAACAAAATCTACCAAGTTCTATGCTTCTGTTAACTATTCGGATAACGAAGGAACACTGAAGAATTCCGGTTTCAAGCGTTGGGGTGCCAACCTGAAACTTTCTCAGGACATCACCAAGACCCTTCGCCTTGACATTGATGCACGTTACAGTGAGATGAGCTGGAAGGGCAACCGCTACGAAATGGCAACGCAAGCTTATCGTTACAGACCCATTGACAATCCTCTGGGCAGTGGCGATCCATCCGACTTGGGTATGGGTAGTGCTAGCGCAGAGCCTAGCTACAACCCCACTGCCATCCTTAATGACTATGAAAACCTGCGCAACCGCTATCGCATTGGGGTGAACACAGGATTGACATGGCAGGTTATCAAGGGCCTCACTGCTAAGACTGAACTCTACTTGAGCCGAAACTGGAGCAAGAATCAGGAGTGGGCCGGCGGTCATACCAACGGACAGAGCTATAACCAAGCAACCTTAACAGAAGGTGATGGATATAACACTCGTTGGGATACCACACTGAGCTACGAAGTTCAAGGCTTGGGTGAAGACCACTCTCTGACTGTTATGGCAGGTAATGAGGTGTTGTCTTCACGTTCCAACTCAGCTAGAATTCTTGGTACGACCTATCCCGAGGAGTGGGACTTCAACTGGGCATTCGGTAATATTGGTGCTACCAACTACAAAGGTAACGACAAGTACACTTATACCGATGCACATCCTACTCACTCCCTGTCATGGTTCGGTCGTGTAAACTATTCATTCCTTGGTCGTTATATGCTGACTGCAACGATGCGTGCCGATGGTAGTTCGAAGTTCACTGATGGTAATCGTTGGGGTTACTTCCCCGCTGCTGCTTTAGCTTGGCGTATTTCTGACGAGCCTTTCTTGAAGGATGCTCAGTCTTGGCTTGACAACTTAAAGCTGCGTCTGTCATTCGGTACTTCAGGTAACGACCAGATTGCAACAGGACTTACCGAGACACTATGGACCACCGGTACCGCTACAGTCAATGGCGAGAGCATCACAACCTACGCTCCCGCTAAGACATTGGGTAACCCTGATTTGAAATGGGAGACTACTATCAGCCGTAACCTCGGTCTTGACTTTAGTTTCTGGAATGGTAAGTTACGTGGTAGCATCGACTACTATTGGAACACCACGAAAGACGTACTGATGCTCGTTCCCTGTGATCCTACAACAGGTTTCAGCTTCCAGATGCAGAATATCGCAAAGACCTCTAACAGAGGTATCGAACTTTCACTCAACTATGAAATTGTTCGTCAGAAAGACTGGAACCTCAGTTTCGGTATGACCTACAACTACAACAAGAACAAGGTTGACAAGTTGCAGGAGGGTGTTTTGGCTAGTGCACACACCGGCTGGGGTTCGTCCATGCGTGTTCCTAACTACGACTACATCGTACAGGAAGGTGAGCCCGTAGGTTTGGTACAGGGTATGCAAAGTGCCGGTTTCTATACCGTTGACGACTTTGACTATGCCGATGGTGTTTATACGCTGAAGGCCGGTGTTCCTGACAACGTAATTGGTTTGGGAACATACAACAGCCCCTATAAGTTGGCTGATGGCCAGAAGGCATTCCCAGGTATGGTGAAATATGTTGATACCAACGGTGACGGCAAAGTTGACGCCAACGACGCTACCATCATTGGCCATACCATGCCCAAGCATACTGGTGGATTCAATCTCTCAGGACGTTGGAAGAGCATCGACTTTGCAGCTAACTTCACCTATCAGTTTGGTGGCGATGTTTACAATGCCAACGTAATGTCTGACATGAAAGGTGACAAGGATACCAGCCTTGGTTTCAACCGTCTTTCTGAGATTCGCGATACATGGCGTTTCTATGATGTTAACGCAAATGGCGACCTCGTTGCCGTTACCGAACCAGATGCTGTACGTGCTTTCAATGCCAACGCCAAGTACGGTTTCTTGCCTGAATATGGTATCTGCGCTTCTGAATTCATCGAGGATGCCACATTCCTGCGCATGCAGACACTGACCATTGGTTACACCTTCCCGAAGATTTGGACCAAGAAGATTGGTATCAGCAATGCCCGCATCTACTTCACTGGCGGTAACTTATTCTGCCTGAAAAAGTATAGCGGACTGGATCCTGATGTCAACGTAAGTCCCTCTGCTGATAGCTCTTACTCTGGCTTCCCCACTCCTAACTATGACTACCGCTCATATCCGAAGTCTCGTACATTCACTTTCGGTCTTAACGTAGCATTCTAACCCATCATCATTCAAAGAAGTATTACAATGAAAAATAAGATATTATCTATTACACTTTGTGCAGCAGGAGCACTAGGCTTCACAGCTTGCGGCGACTATTTGGACACAAAGTCATATTCTGAGGCTAATGCTGACTTCGTGTTTTCAAACATGACAACGGCAAGAGCTGCCATGGATGGTGCCTACAGCGAATGGCATGGTGCCATCAGTTCACAAATCTTTGGTGACGGATTGTTCTATGCACTTGACATCGCTGGTTCTGATATCATGCGTCACCCAGAGAAATACGCAGCACAAGCAGCACGTCACATTCCTGAGGCTTTCTATGTCAATGGTACAGAAGCTGCTGCCTACAACCCGGTAACCTATGGTAAAGAAGCACCCAGTAGCCCATACAGTGTGCTGTTCTCTGTCATCGGTAAATGTAACGCCATCACTTCTGCCATTGAAGGCATGAGCAATTTTGGTGAGATGATGCAGCAGACATCAGCTACAAATCTGAGCCAGCTTTATGGCGAGGCTGTTGCTCTGCGTGCTACTGCTTACCGTGAGCTCATCAAGTACTATGGTGATGTTCCCTTCCAGACCAAGATGGGTGAAGCAGCCACAGGTCTTTCTTGCCGTGACTCCATCTACGACGTAATCCTTGAGCAGCTGATGATTGTTGAGCCACTGATGAATCCTGTTGGTGCTAAGAACAAGAACAACTTGTCACAGACCTACGTGGATGCATTGATTGGCCGTATGGCTCTGGAAGCCGGTGGTTATCAGACTCGTCGTGGTGACATCAAGTACGTTGACGGTGACGGCGATCCTCTGACTTTTGAGACTAAGGGTTCTGAGACAAATGGTGCCAGCTACGGCCGCCGTTCTGACTGGCAACTGTACTATCAGATTGCCAAGGAATATTTCCAGAAAGCTCTTGACCATAAAGGTGCTGCAAAGTTGTCACCCAACTATTCTGACTTCTTTGTTCAGCTGCATGGCGATGATGCCAGTTTTGCTGATGAAAGCATCTACGAAGAGCCTTTCCAGCAGGGTGCCAGTGGTAATGACCCACGCCCCTATTCACTGGGACGTCCATCAACAGGTGCTAGCAGCAACGACTATCCCTGTAAGAACTATGGTCAGGGCCGTATTAATCCAGCCTTCTATTATGGTGTATTTGATCCCAAGGACTTACGTCGTGACCTGAGTTGTACAGTTACTGGTGGTAATAAAGGCTTCGAAAAACTATTGCCATTTACTCCTGGTTCACAGGCCAATGGTGGTGGTATCGCCTGCAACAAGTTCGATGAGAACCGTCAGGCTACCGTATGGACCAAGAACCAGCGTCGTTCTGGTATCAACGCTCCTTACATGCGTATTTCAGAAGTTTATTTAGGACTTGCAGAAGCTGCCGCTGCTCTGGGCGATGAAGTTACCGCAAAACAGAACCTGAAGATTATCCGCGACCGTGCTTTCGGTGGCAACGGTAATGTTGATGCATTCATTGCTAAGGAAGGTTCTTTGCTGAAGGCTGTTATCGACGAGCGTGGCTTTGAGTTTGCAGGCGAGGGTGACCGTCGTTGGACGCTGATTCGCACAGGTCTCTTGCATGAGAAGATTAAGGAAATCAAAGATCTCACCAAGGAAATGCTTGACGGCTTGAAAGCCAACGGTTCTTTCACCTTTGCTAACGGCAACACCATTTCTGCCAATATTTGGACCAAGATGGTTGATGCTAAAGCTCTGTACGGCAAGCGCCTCACCGAAACAACTCCTGCTGGAAGCGAGGATGATCCCGTATTAGCTCCTGGCTGGCGCGGTGTTAACAATGATTGGAATGCCTACGGTCTGGACTATAAGGGCAACACGAAAACCAATCTGGCTATTCAAGGCCTATTTACCAAGTTGAGCGATGCTGAAATTGCTGCTCTTGAAGCAGACGGCTATAGCAAGGTGGCTTGGGGTTCCGTATTGGTAGATAACTATGATGAGTACTACACCTACTTGTTCTACCAGTTTGACTACAACAAGGCGCCTATCTATCTGTTCCCCTTCACTCCGAACACGATGGCAACGGGTGGTTTCACCAATGGTTACGGATTCGTAAACAACTAATCCTACACCCCATCTATAACAATAGCGGAGAGCGCAATGCTCTCCGCTATTGTTGTCATCCAACAAATTAATTTGAGGTAGCGAGCACCATCAAGAAGTAGGAATCCTCGTCCTCCGCATTAAGTCTAACAATTGCAACCATTAATACTCACAATTGCTATACTTAATACTTGCAATTGCTATACTTAATACTTGCAATTACTATACTTAATACTTGCAACTACTATGTTTAATTGTGAAAAATTTAATTTTTAATTTTTGCTGCCACCCTGCCACCAAATAGCGTCAAACGCCCTGTTTAAAGGGAAAATTGGTGGCAGCAGGGTGGCAGCAAAATGGCTTATTTTGGCTTTTTCAGCTTCAAAAGGTACTCAAAACCACGCTTTTTTCACGTTTTTGAGGGCAGAAATATTGGAAAGTAGGCGTCCGAAGTACGAAACATTGGCTGGTTTTAGAATACTGCGATACTATTTTAGATTTCTCTTGGACTAATTTTGTTATCTTTCGGACTATTTCAGAATACTCCAAGAGTATTGTCGATTAAGGCTGGGTTATTTCTGAATAAGGCTGGGTTATTTCTGAATAAGGCTGGGTTATTTCTGAATAACCACCGCTTATTGGCGAACAGGCGCTTTCTGCTTTGGCTACCTTCACGAGAATCTTAATTTTCTCGACAATTAGGCTACAAAGATACAGAATATTCTTCAAAAACCTATTATTTTCACCAATTATCCATGTGTTTTACCTCGTATTCATGTTGCTTTTCGCTAAAAATTGATTTTTGCTGCCACCCTGCTGCCACCAAAAATGTTCCTAAATACAGGCATTACAGAAGATTGGTGGCAGGGTGGCAGCAGATTTTAAAATTTTTATATTGTTTTCTTATCTGCCGAAATGAATCTACACCCTTGCGTCAGACAAATCAAAGGAGGTTTATCGCTTTTTTATGGTTTATATTTGGCGCTTCCATTATTAGTTCGTATCTTTGCGACAACTAATCCTACTAAAGACGACTGAAAACATCCTCATATACTAAAACAATTCATAACACAACTATGAGAAAAGCCATACTACTTCTATTGACCTCTGCGGCCTTCAATATACAGGCTGCCGATTATAACATCGTAAAATATGGTGCGTTGAACGATACTACCCAACTGAGCACATCTGCCATACAACAGGCTATTGACGACTGCAACCGCAATGGCGGAGGAAGGGTTGTCATTCCGACGGGCAGCTACAAGATTGGAACTATCATCATTAAAAGCAACGTCCATCTGCATTTCGAACATGGCGCGACGCTCTATGGAAGCACCCGACTGGAAGACTACCTTCCTATGAAGTCTGACTACGTGTCGCTAAGGACACAGACGAGTACGGTTCAGCTGATCTACGCCGACAAGGTGAACAATGTCGTGATTGACGGCTACGGCACAATTGACGGTCGGGGCCGAACATTCAAGAAACTATCGTGGAATGATGAGGGTATTACACGCCCCCACCTACTCCGCTTCATCCAGAGCCATGATATAACCATCAAGGACATTACCCTGAAGAACAGCGGTTGTTGGATGCAGCACTATCTGGCTTGCGACCGCCTCACTATCGACGGTATCAAAGTATTCAACCGCAACAACTACAACAACGATGCCCTTGATTTGGACGGATGCCACGAGGTAACCGTCACCCGAATGATGGCAGATTCCGACGATGACGGCATTACCCTTAAATCCACCTCGCCCCGTCTCTGCGAAAACATCAGCATCAGCAACTGCATCGTCTCCAGTCACTGCAATGCCGTCAAACTCGGAACAGAAACAAATGGCGGCTTCCGCAATATCAACATCAGCAATATTGTTGTCAAGCCCAACTATGACCAAAAAGAAAAATTCTTCGGACAATGGATTGGCTCATCAGCTATCTCGCTTGAGATTGTCGATGGTGGCGTAATGGAAAACGTCAATGTCAACAATATTAATATAGAAGGTACTGAGGCACCTATCTTCATCCGCTTGGGCAACCGGGCTCGTGGTTATATGATGGGAGGTAAAGACTTTGATTCCCTCATCCCTATTGATCATGTAGGAAAAATTAATGGCATTCACCTGGACAACATCCAAATTCGCAATGCGGGAGCTATGGGATGCAGTATCACAGGATTGCCTCATCATCCTGTAGAGAACGTATGGCTGTCACGCATCAGCATCCATCACAAAGGGGGGGTAACAGCCAGCGATATGCCGATGATAGAACAATCCATCAAGGATGAAAAAGAAAAAGACTACCCTGAATCCACCATGTGGGGATGTCTGCCCGCCAAAGGTTTCTTTGTACGCCACGCCAGGAATATTCACTTCAACGACATTACCATACAGACGGAAAACGAGGATGTCCGACCGGAATTTGTCAATATTGACACCGAATAGACAAAACATCTTCATTTATGAATAAATACTATTTACGTAAACGTTTGCAAAAAAAATAGATAAAAACGTTTCAGATTTCACATTTTTTTGCGTATCTTTGCACCCAGAATATTCTATTTTCATTAATTTTTTAAAACTACTAATTTTATGTCTGTTAAATTTAAGAGTATCTTTCAAACAGCACTAATCATGTGCTTGCTCTTAGTCGTGGGCAATCTGTCTGCACAGACCACAGCTAAGGGAACGGTTACAGACCAGACTGGCGAACCAGTTATTGGAGCAACCGTAGTTGAGAAGGGGAATCCCAAGAATGCAGCAGTCACCGACTTCGACGGTAACTTCACACTGAAGCTGCAGCATGGAAAGACAATTGTAGTATCATACATCGGTATGGTATCACAGGAAGTCACCGCAGGCCCCGATCTGAAGATTCAGTTACAAGACGACAACGCAGCCCTTGAGGAAGTCGTTGTTGTTGGTTACACCAGCAAGGCTCGTAAAGACCTGACCGGTTCGGTAGGTTCTGTCAGCGGTGCCAAACTGTCACAGGTTCCTGTTGCATCAGCAGCAGAAGCTATGCAGGGTAAGATTGCCGGTGTACAGATCAGTACCGTCGATGGTGCACCTGGTGCTGACATCTACATCAAAATTCGTGGTGGTGCTGCCCTTGGACAGAACAACCAGCCTCTCTACATTGTGGATGGTTTCCAACAGGACAATATTAACGACCTTCCTCCTACGGATATCGCCTCAATTGATGTCTTGAAGGATGCCTCTCTGACCGCTATATACGGTGCACGAGGTGGTAATGGTGTAGTTGTTGTAACCACTAAGTCAGCTCAGCAGGGCAAACTTAAGGTTGAGTTCAATGCTTATGCTCAGGCAAAGAAACTGGCTGGAAAGCAAGAGATGCTTGACTCTTATGAGTTTGTAAAATACCAGCGTGACCTGTCTTACAACAACAAGACAAACAACTATGCATTCCGTACCAATTTTGGAAACCCATCCGATATGGACATCTACCGTAATGCAACTACGCATGACTGGCAGGATGAGCTGATGGGAGGAACAGCTTGGACTCAGATGTACAATGCTACCATCAATGGTGGTAATGACAAAATCCGCTTTAGCACCTCACTGACTCACCACAATGAAGATGGTATTATCGCAAATTCTGGTGTACGTCGTACCAACATGAACACCAAGATTTACCTGCAGCTCTCTCCAAGAGTGAAGGTAACCATCAACCCACGTTTCACCTATCGTCGTGACATGGGTGCTGGTGCTGACGGCATTGGTACAGGTGGCTTGATCGGCGTACTTCGCTACCGTCCAACGAATGGTTATCGCGAATTCACCCATAGCAACGAGGAAGCTCTTATATACAACCAAGAGCGTTACTGGAAGTTGGCAAGTCCAATGGATGACATCGACCAAAACTATTTGAAGAAACACTCTTATAGTTTCACAAACCAAGCTTCACTTTCTTGGGAAATCATCGACAACCTGGTGTTCCGTACAGACATTGCACAGTTCTGGGGTTTCAGCGATGCTAATCAGTTCTGGGGTTACCTGACTGACACTGCACATAGCAATGAGGACAAGCCTGTTGCTCAAGTTACTGACGTACGTCGTAATAAGTACACATGGACTAATACGCTGAATTACACATTCACTGTTAAAGAAGACCACAACTTTTCAGTATTGTTAGGTCACGAAATGTATGACGACAAGCGTACAACCAGAATAAATGCCTCTCGTTATTTCCCACAATTGATATCTCCCGACAAGGCATTCTCGAACATGGGACTTGGTTCTGCCTATAAGTCAACCTCTACAGAGAAGACTCCAGACCGCATGTTGTCTTTCTTCGGACAGGCTAACTATAACTACAAGCATAAATACCTGCTTTCGTTTACATTCCGTGCCGATGGTAGCACGAAGTTTGCTCCTGGTCATCAGTGGGGTTACTTCCCATCAGTATCTGGTGCTTGGGTAATTAGTGAAGAACCCTGGTGGAACAAGAACATCATGAATCAGTTCAAGCTTCGCCTGTCTTACGGTCTTGCAGGTAATAACGATATCGGCGACGATCTCTGGCGCTATCAGTATAGCATCAGCGAGAATGGCGGTCCTAGCTGGGGCGAGAGCACAATCACTGAGAATGGTGAAACCTATTATGCTGCCAGCAACATCTTCCCAAATGAAAAAATCAAGTGGGAAACAACCACAAACCGCAACTTGGCTTTAGATATGAGTTTCTTCAATGGAAGACTGACCATCACACCAGAATTCTATTGGAACACCACAAAAGACTTGCTTTATAGGAGCCTTATCCCAACAACATCAGGCTACTCATACCAGCAACAGAACGTAGGTAAGGTAACCAATAAGGGTATCGAACTTACTGTAAACTATCAGATGTTCCAAAAGAAGGACTTTGACTTGAGCATCAATGCTACGATGGGCTACAACAAGACAAAGGTGAACCAGCTGAACAATGAGGACACCGTCATCTGGGCAAGCAGTAAAAGAAGCGGTTGGGCACCAGGCTATGATGATTTCTGCCTCCGTGTAGGAGAAGAAATCGGTCTGATTTACGGTTTCGTCTATGATGGAATTTACACCTTCGATGATTTTGAGCGCGACGGTTTCACCTATAAATTAAAAGAAGGTGTTGTCAACGGCCTTTATGCCAAGAACACTGATACTGCCGTCAACAACGTGCATCCCGGTGATCCTAAGTTTAAAGACCTGAACGGTGATGGACAGATTGACGAGAACGACCGCACCGTTATTGGTAACACCAATCCTCGTTTGCAAGGTGGTTTCGGCCTCAGCGGACGTTGGAAGGACTTTGACTTCAATGCCAACTTCGTTTATTTCCTCAACTTCGATGTACTGAATGCCACCAAGTACCGCTTGGCTTCATCAACAGGCAACAGTATTAGCACAAGTCCATTGAACGTATCATCTGACTTTGACTATGCAAGCCGTTGGGTTTACTTCGGAGACATTTATAACACCAATGCAGATGGTTCACAGTCTCTCTACTGGATGAGTGAGCAGTTGGTAAACAACAGCCAGAAGATCCAATACATGGACGAATACGAGCGCATCAACGCTGGTAAGTCATTGTGGAATCCTTACCGTGTCAACAGCGACTACACCCACTCCTATTTTGTAGAAGATGGTTCGTTCTTGCGTCTGCAGAACGTAACAGTTGGTTACACACTTCCTAAGAAGATTACCAGCAAGTTTGGTGTAGAGCGCCTGCGCGTTTACTTCACTGGTTCAAACCTCTTCTGTATCACCAACTATAGTGGCTACGATCCTGAAGTTGACATCCAGAGCGGTCTGACTCCAAGTGTTGACTACAACCGTTACCCCCGCAGTCGTAGCTATCTGTTTGGATTTAACTTGTCATTCTAAAATTCTGCAACTACTATGAAGAAGAAAAATATATTAATCGCAGGACTTGTTCTTGTTGGTCTGACCGCTTGTAGCGACTTTATGGAGCCCGATGCTCCATCGAGCGTTACCGATGACTACGTGTTCAGCAACCTCAACGAGGCAAATACCTTGCTTAATGGTGTCTATGCAGCAATTGCCAATAACAACATTTATGGCAATGCTTACCTGACAACCTATAATTTGAACAGCGATGTGGAGTTTACCACCAGCACCGCTGAATCTCAAGTGGCCGCCCACAACGAGTACAAGCTTTTCGATGCCGAGGCTGATGCCAGCGGACTGATGAGCACTTGGAATGCAGCCTACACACTGATAGAACGCGCCAACAATTTTATCAATGCAGCTGAGAAGAGTGGTCTTAAGGACAATGAGGACATGCTCCAGATGATTGGTGAGGCCAAGTGTATGCGTGCCATGCAATATCTCGATTTAGTTATCATGTTTGGTGACATACCCTTCTCAACCACACGTTCTTACGATGCCGATGGATTGGTAATGCCACAGACTGACCGTGATGTTATACTTACAACCATGATTAATGACCTGCGTGAAGCAGCTCCCAAGATGAAGTTGTCATCAGCAATCACCCAGGGAGTTGAGCGTTGCTCTAAAGAGTTCGCATGGGCTCTCATCGCACGTATGGCACTATATCGTGGTGGTTACTCACTGCATCCAAACGTAAATGATCCTAAAGATCCAGGCACCATGAAGCGTGCTGACGATTATATTGAGTACTATAAGATTGCCCGTGACTATTGTGACTCTGTCATGACAATAGGAACCCACTCTCTTTCAAAGGATTGGTATCAGGTATTCATTGACGAGTGTAACTATAAGGTAAACAATGCTGACGACCCCATCTTCGAAATACCGTTTACCTTGAACGTTAACGGTAACATCGGTTATGCTCATGGTCCTAAGGGTGATGAGACTGCTGGTGGTGGTACAGAAGCCCCCAACTATTGGGGAACCAGCAACGGCGGTGTTCGCCTAAATGCCTTCTTCCGCTTCACCTATGATCCAGAAGATGTTCGTCGTGACGCTGTCGGATACTGGCGCTATGACGGATACGGTCAGCCTATTCTGCTCAACGACTACAACAACTATTGCAACAAGTGGTCGAAATTCTGGGATGAGAACCACCGTCAGGGAATAACAAGCAGTGGCAATACCGGTATTAACTTCCCATATATGCGCTATGCTGATGTTTTACTCATGTTTGCCGAAGCTGAAAACGAAATCAACAACGGACCTACTGCTGCAGCAAAAAGTGCCCTAAAACAAGTTCGCAGCCGCGCTTTCCGCAATGCCCAGAATTTTGGTTTAATGGTTGATGCTTACGTAGAAGCCGCTGGCAGCAAAGAGGATTTCTTCGAGCTCATCTTTAACGAGCGTGCATGGGAATTTGCAGGTGAAGGTACACGTTGGAAGGATCTGGTACGCTGGAACCGTTATGCAGAAGTGGTATTCAAGACATTCTGGACATATTATGGTAAAGCTACTGATGACTACACCTACGACATCTATGACAAGTTCGACCTCTATCCTACCGACGTCTTCTATAAAATTGTCAACCCTGGCGATGCACTTTACCCCACAGATTATAACTATCCTAACAAGACCCTTCCTGTGCTGAAGTTCTACAAATATGAGTCAGACACTTTAGTTATCGACAACATGTGGGAGAACTTTGGTCTGAACGGTAAATACATGCCTCCAACGACAGGAGCAGATGCATGGACACAGGCTTCTTGGTTCAGCTGGCAGGATGATACCGGTGCACGTCCCCAGGTACGCTGCTCATTGCGTGGATACATTTACATTGATGTAGAGGGTAATAAGATTCCTGCTTCTATGCCAGAGCTCTCTGCAGATATGGACTTCAGCACATTGCCTCCTGTACGCTACATCCTCCCCATCCCGCAGGATGCTGTTACGAGAAGTAATGGAGCATATAAGAATTACTATGGTTATTAATTCTAAAACATTGAATTACGATGAAAAAATATAGTATTTTTCTCCTTATGCTTTTAGCAAGTGCCTCTACGGTGCTTACCAGCTGTAAGGACGACAATAAAACAACAGACAATTACACTCACCAGAGTGATCGTCTGTTTATGCCTCAGTTCCGCGTTACGCAGAACACGGGCAATAGTTCCGACCAATATGGTTGCGGATCTGCTGCTCAGTTCCAGTACAGCGGCAGCACACATGTCAACGATATCTGGCTTAACTGGTATGCCGTTGACGGTGCTGTTGCATATCATCTGAAAGGTAAGGTACAAGGTGGCCGCTGGAATCATGATGAAGTACTTGACACTATTCTTTATGTGGAAGACGGCAAGCATCCATTGAGCTTCCTTCATCAGGATCTGGCCTATTCTACAGGATATCTCTATTGTTTGCAGGCTATCTCCCCACGAGGTGAAGAATATAACTCAAAGTGGTCCGGATGGATTGGTGAGGCTGCTGATGGTACTGATGACCTGGGGCACCAAGCAGATATGAGCCGTGACGATGATCGCGGTGCACTGTTCACAGGTTCGCTGAACACAGGTATGCGCTACGATATTCCCTCTGTCTTCTCCGTAGAAAATGTAACAAAAACTACTATGCGAGTTAACTTCGCCACAACGGTGGAAGGCATAGAAAGTTACCAAGATTTCCTCGATGCTTCTCAAGGTCTCGTTTATAACCCAGAGAACAACACATGGGTATTCAACAGAATCACACTTGAGCCCTCAGCAGACAACTCAGACCTTCCAACGCTCTCACATGACATCACACCAACTGATTTGGCTAATGGTTATGTAGATTTCGAGGGGCTGGAGCCTAATGCAGCCTATATTATTAATGGCTGGAACACAAAGGTTCCTCGTCACTTCGATGGTAACTTCAACAGCGCTATGGTCCGTATGCAAGGTGATCCTCAGGATCCTATTATTATTCCTTGGGCTCCTGACCCCAACGACACCATCTTGGCAAGCACTGTAAAGAATGCCAAAGAACTGTTGGGTAAAGCAACACGTATTGATACCGTATTCATCAATTACATGAAGGACAACACGATTCCTGAAGGACAAGTTTTCTATCTGGAAGGTGGTAAGACCTATTACATGACCAATAGTTTCAACATGACCAAGGGCTTCACTTTGGAGACCAAACCAGAGGACATTGCCGCTGGCAAGGGACGTGCAGAGGTTCTTATTGGTGTAGGCACAAGCGATGACGCAGGTATGTCAGGTAACACCGTAACCATCATGCTCTGTCGTAATGCGGCAAGTGGTGCAGAAAATGGTGTATCACTGGGTATCCAGCCTATCCGCTTCAATCAAATCAACTTCCATCCTCATATTGTATGGAACTACATGGATAAGAATGGTAAAGGCGGTAACTCACAATACAGCATTGCTGGTAACTATTTTATCAACATGAACTCTCAAGGCTTGTCATTCTCATTGAGCGAACTTAGCATTACCAACTGTTCGTTCAGTGGTCTAACCCGTGGATTCATCCGATTCCAGGGTCCAAACCGCCAGCTCATAGAGCACATGACTATTGAGGGATGTGTATTCACCGACTGTGGTCCATACGATGCTAACGGTCGTGGATACTCGTGGTTTGCTGGTCCAGGAAACCGTAAGGACTCTAACTTCTTCAAAGATTTGAAGATCAAGAACAACACATTCATTGACGTGCCCAAGCATGCTTTCGTATCAGAAAACGGAAACTTGGCATGGCCTGCCGGAACCGTATGGAACATCGATATTGAGAACAACACGTTTGTAAACCTCAGCCCACGTTCCAGCTCATCTGGTCACGGTCTGCTCTTAGAGACACGTTATGCTCCTGCAGGAAGTAAGATTACTGTTAAGAAGAATCTCTTCGTAATGGTACGCAAGGGCGATAGCGATGACCGCAACCTCTATATGCGTGGTATGCGTATAGACACTAAAGATATGAGTTACGACTTCGCAGACAACTATGCAACAACAGTTCCTGCATGGGGTAACTACAAGACTTCAACAGACCCATCAACAACTCTGAGTGACGGTTTGTTCACGAACTATCAATTCAGCCACACATCTAGCGGTGCTGGTTACCAGAAGGGTGCCCTCAACGTTGGAGGATATGGTGAGACACAGATTAAATTTGGTGATAACCGCAACGAAAACGAGAATGATGCCGTTGGCTATCAGTTAACTCCTGAAGAGCTCTTCAAGGATCCGCAGCCACTGGGTGTGAATGGTGATGCCAACATGCACCGTCACAACGTAGATGGATTCTACTACAATCTTACTGAACGTGTAAAGGCTCACCCCATCTATACCAAGAAGATTGGTGACCAGCGTTGGGCTACAGGTGCTGCATGGAAATAAATCCATAGAAGCTAAACCTGATAAACATTTTGAGGGCAGACGCGCAAACGTCTGCCCTCATTGTATTTAGAAAAAATTTCAAGTAAATTTGTTAGTTCGATCATTTAATAATACCTTTGCAGGGAAAACAAATCGAATATACATTTCAAGATGAAGAAAATAATCGTAACGATTCTATTAGTGACTATCACAGGAATGGTCCTAGCACAAGAGTCGCACTATCATAAAGGACTGCGCTCGCAAAAAGAAAACAACAAGTATGGTACTACTGCAAGTGATCCACATTTTGACGGTGGCGGCTATTACTGGTCAAGAGTACGTAATGTGGACGATGCTGCCATTACACGTGAGACGTCTGCGAACTCCGTAGCCCGACGTGAAAACTTCAAGCGACTGTACCAATTGGCCTATGATGCCTATGAGGCTGGCGACACCATCAAGACCATTCTCTATGGCGACAGCGCCCTACAGACGCGTTACCATACAGCAGACCTTTACTACATGATGGCAGTATCCTTGGAGAAATTGGGAAACTACAAAGATGCCGACTGGGCTTATCGGAAGGCGCTGGCAGCCGGATACCCTGCTGCCCTGAATATCTATAACGACTTCAAAGAACGCCAGAAACAACGGAAAGCGGAAACAAAACACTTGGCAAAAGAAGAAAAGCGGAAAAAGAAACATTTGTAAACCCTATAACACAATTCAAGGGCGGACTCCACAGCGGTGTCCGCCTTTATTCTTTTAACAACCCATACGACATGGAAAGATGTAAACGTAAACCTTTTCGTACTTTTTTTTTCAGAGAAAAAGTTAAAAGTTTGGCTATTTCAGGAATTTGTCGTAAATTTGCAGCCAGTATGAACTCTTTTGAAATAATTTATTTACTAACATATTAAACAAAAAAACAAACGCTTATGAAGAAAATTTTTACTCTTATTGCAGTTATGATGCTAAGTTTCATTCCGGCAGTTGCTGGTGATATTTTCATCATTACATTTAATGGTGCTAATGCAGAAACGAAAAATGGAGAAACCGTTGACGCAGGCACTTTCTTCTCATGGAATAGTGCAAAGCACAATTTTAATTCAAAGTTTACTGGAGCTTCGTGGGGAGGTATTGATTTTACCACGGGTCTGAAAATGGAAGGAGCCACAAAGATATCTTTCAAGTCAACAGCAGAAGCTACAATTACGATTGTGCGTTCGAATTATAACGCTAATAAAACTATTAAATTTGACGAAAATGAACTTTCTGGCGACGTAGCAGGTTCGGGCAACTGTTCTATTTATACAATGGAGAAAGTTGCAGCAGGCGACCATGCAGTTACTCGCGGTAGTGGTGAGACAGGTCTTTTCGCAATAAAGGTGGAATATACTGGCGAGACAAAAACACAGTTGGCATCACCTGAAATTACTGTCGATGCCAGCAATGGTCAGGTAACAATCGGAACAGTTGCTAATGCCAAGGAAATTCGCTATACCATTGACGGAGCAGCCCCGACCGCAGAGGTTGGTGAGGTGTATAGAGCACCTTTCACAGCAGAAGATGGTGTAGTTGTTAAGGCTGTTGCCATTGGAGAGGGTAGCTATATTAATTCTGACATTGTCAGCAAGCAGGTCCTGATTGATGGAACAGTTCCCGTAGCACCTATTATCAAGAGTCAAAACGGAACCGTTGCTATCACATGTGCTACAGCTGCAAGCACTATTGAGTATAGCACTGACGGAACAAGCTATAACGCTTATACACGCGCTTTCACTCTGACTGCTAATGGAAAAGTTTATGCACGTGCTATGCGTGGCGAAAAGACATCTGAAATTGCTGAGCAAGAGGTTTCTATCCAAGAACAGCCCAACGATGTAACCACAAAGATTATTGCCATTCCCGACGACACCAATGACAATTCATTTGATGTAGATGGTTACACAATGACTATTACTGGCAACGCTGAAAAGAATTATACTCTTGGTAATGCCAAAATTACTATAAATGATGAGGAGATGAACGCTGCCAAGCTCTCTAACGGAGCTCAAAACACATTGAAACTGCCTGATGGCATGAAAGCTGTACGCTTGACACTTATTAGCTATATCAATGCAGCTAGCGTTGGTGGCAGCATTAGTGGATGGTCTGAAGTAAACGGTGTAAACTATGATGTTAAACCCTGATGTACGTGTATATCTCATTGACGGCAAAAACGAGATAACATTCACAAACAAAGGTAATCAGCTCTGCTTCGTAGCCATTGTTGATGTAGCAAGTGAAACAACTGTTATCCCAACTGGTATTGATACTGTCAAGACCAACACAGAGAATGCAGATGCTCCTATCTACAACCTCGCTGGTCAGAAGGTTGACAAGAGCTTCAAGGGTGTAGTGATTCAGAATGGCGTAAAGCGCGTTCAGAAGTAATCAAAACTCCTTTTCATACAAAAAAAAAGCAGAGCTTCCCTGAGAGAAGCTCTGTTTTTTTCTTACTTATTTTCTTGAAGGAATGCTATAAGGAGACACCTCTGACAGGGAGTTGCGCAATTCATCAGAAATCTCTAAGAAGAAATCGTGTCCCAGAATAGCTGACACCTTGAACAACAACGCTACAGAGACATCCTCTCGTTTGAAGACTTAGAGACTCGTTATGCTCCCGCAGGTACTAAGATTACCGTTAAGAAGAACCTCTTTGTAATGGTACGCAAGGGCGACAGCGACGATCGTAGCCTCTATATGCGTGGTATGCGCATAGACACAAAGGATATGAATTACGACTTCGCAGACAACATTTTGAGGGCAGACGCGCAAACGTCTGCCCTCGATTTTATCAATACAAAATGAAAAGACATTAAGCACTCGATTGAGTACAGATACTAAAACCTAATATACTATAATGACAGCATCTACAACCCAAAATGAGATTGTAAATGCTGTTGTTTTATAAGATATTTCGATTAGCTGTTATTTCTTAACTTCAACGGGAGGAGTAGAAATAGTATAGGGAGATGACTCTTGCTGGGATTTTCGCAATTCTTCGGATAGTTCCAAAAAGAAATCATGCCCAAGAATACAAGATACCTTAAATAATAATGACACTGACACGTCTTTACGTTTGAATACGTTGTAAATGTTCGTACGCTCACACGGGATCTTGGATGCTAACCAACTAGCTGAGCGACCTTGCTCATCGAGAATGAACTTAATTCTTTTTCCTACATGCATGGTGATGTTTCCTTTCTACTTTAGTTGAATTTGGATTATTTAGACGAAGCAAATTTAGCAAATAATTCTAATATGTACTACATATCTACATCCAAAAATTCAACTATTGCATAAAAATCCTACAGCTCGTATAAATATTTTAAACAAGCTCGTTATAGACTTCCTTTTCTTTCCTGATTTTTTCTTACTGGTAACATATAGGACATAAGATACTCACGTTAGAAAAATCTCAAAATATTTTGGATTTTTGCTCACTTAATCGTACCTTTGCAGAAAACAAACAACAAACATGAAACTATTATCTTGGACAATAATAATTGCCACTACCCTACTATGTGATACAACAGTACTGGCTCAGAAAAAAACATTAGCATTTCCCGGTGCTGAAGGTTTTGGGTGTTACACTACGGGTGGACGAGGTGGCAAGGTATATCATGTCACAACCCTAGAGGACGGTCCGCAGAAAGGCACGATACGATGGACCAACGAACAGCAAGGTCCCAAGACCATCGTTTTTGATGTATCAGGAACGATTTTCCTGAAGTCACCTTTACGATTTACCGAAAACACCACCGTTGCTGGACAGACGGCTCCAGGCGATGGCATCTGCCTGGCAGACTATCCTGTTTCCGTCAGCTCAAACAATATAATCCGATACATGCGTTTCCGACTGGGCAATCGGCAGGTAGATCATCATGAGGGCGACGGACTGGGAGGTAGCCGGTGCCATGATATCATAGTGGATCATTGCTCTATCAGCTGGTCCATAGACGAGTGCCTGTCCGTTTATGGCAATCGTGATTTCACGGTGCAATGGTGTATCATATCGCAAAGTCTGAATAATGCAGGTCATCAGAAAGGCAAGCATGGATATGGTGGAAACTGGGGAGGAAGTGGAGCCTCGTATCATCATAACTTGATAGCTCATCACACTTCCCGTACACCCCGATTGGGTCCAAGTCCGTTCACGCAGAAGGACGAGCGAATGGACTTGCGCAATAACGTCATCTATAACTGGACGGAGAACGGTTGCTACGGAGGAGAGGCCATGACGGTGAATATTGTGAACAACTATTATAAGCCGGGACCTGGTACTCCAACAGACTTGAGAGGTATGCGCATTGCAGCTCCTAATATACGCACCTCAAAATATACGCACCACAGCACAGAACGTCCTAATGTCTGGGACAAGATGTGGCACGTTTGGGGTAAATATTATGTGGAAGGAAATGTAAATTCAAAATATCCTGAGGTGACTCGCCATAACTGGGATTATGGTGTATGGAACCAGATAGACCGTCTGGGAAACGATGGCACATATTCTGCTGTTACACAAGATACCATCCGTCTGCGTGAACCCATGCCCTTTGCTCCCGTTGTCACGCACACCGCAGAGAAAGCCTACGAGTTGGTGCTTCAGAAAGCCGGTGCCAGTCTGTCTCGTGATGCCTTGGACAAGATCATTGTCAAGGATGTTCGTGAGGGCAAAGCCACCTTTACAGGAGAGGGTTGCGCCCCAGGAATCATCAATACCCAGAACGATGTACACATCGGTACAAGTCCCTGGCCAGAGCTAAAAAGCAAGAAAGCTCCCAAGGATACTGACGGCGACGGAATTCCCGACGCATGGGAACGCCGCCATGGACTAAATCCCAACAATGCAACAGATGGCAACCTGACAAATAAAGAGGGTTATACCAATATGGAACTTTACATGAATGAAATCGTAACAACTAAATAAACTATCTATGAAACAACTACAAAGACTATTTTGCTGTCTGCTACTGTTTTCGGGGTGTTTAGCAGGAATGTCACAAGAGGAAAAGCTTCCCGCCTTCCCAGGAGCAGAGGGCTTCGGACGTTACGTCAGCGGCGGACGCGGAGGAGCAGTGTATCACGTGACTAATCTAAACGACTCTGGTGAAGGGTCGCTACGCTGGGCTTTGGGGCAGGGCGGCACGAAAACCATTGTTTTCGACGTATCGGGAACCATCCACCTCAATTCCAACCTGAACATCGGCAGCAATACCACCATCGCCGGACAAACTGCTCCTGGCGATGGCATCTGCGTAGCCGACTATCCCTGCGCTATCAAGGGCAACAATGTCATCGTGCGCTACATGCGCTTCCGTTTGGGCAACAAGAATGTTAAACTGGATGGTGCGGATGGTTGGGACGGCTTTGGCGGTTTCGACCAGAAGGACTGGATGATAGATCACTGTTCCGTGAGCTGGTCTATAGACGAATGCTTGTCGGTTTTGGGCAACAAGAACACAACGGTACAATGGTGTCTCGTTGCACAGAGTCTGGTGAACAGCGGTCATTCGAAGGGCGCACACGGATACGGCGGCAACTGGGGTGGCAGCGGAGCATCGTTCCACCACAATCTGATAGCCCATCACACCTCGCGCACACCTCGCCTCGGTCCGCGACCCACCACACAACTCGACGAACGTATGGACTATCGCAACAATGTCATCTACAACTTCGGCAGCAATGGCTGCTATGGTGGAGAGGGTATGAAGGTGAACATTGTCAACAACTACTACAAGCCTGGACCTGGCTCTCCTACCGGAGACAAAGGCAAGCGCATCGCAGGCATTGGTATCCGTACCAACGAGTATGTCACCACCTACCCCGCCTATGCACCCGCCTTGCACCTCTGGGGTAAATACTACGTCACGGGCAACGTCAACGCGAAATATAGCGACGTTACTAATGACAACTGGACCTACGGCATTTATAACCAAATCAATGCCAGCGACTGCGACGGCACCTACACAGCAAAAACCAAGGACACCATCAAGATTGTAGAGCCCATCGACTTCATTCTGACTACAACGCATACGGCGGAGAAGGCCTACGAGAAAGTTGTAGCCTTCGCAGGAGCTTCGCTGCACCGTGACTCGTTCGACGAAATGATCATCGACGACACGCGTAAAGGAATCGCCAGCCATACAGGCACTGGACTGAGCAGTGGCTTCATCAATACGCAGGATGACAACAAGCCCGCCGGTGCCGGCGACGACTGGAACGCATGGCCTACTCTGCAGAGCACGAAAGCCCCGACAGACACCGACGGCGACGGCATGCCAGATGAATGGGAGGATGCCAACGGACTGGACAAGAATGACAAGAGCGACGGTAATCTGGCTGGCGAAGGCGGCTATACCAATCTGGAGATTTATCTGAACCAGTTGGTTAGAGTAATCACCCAACAGCAGAATGCCGACGGCGAACAGCTGGGCAACATTGAGGTAAAACAGTCCGGTGGAAGCGGTGACGGAGATGACAAGGACATCGTTGCCACTGGTGACATCAGCTGGCCCATGACGAGCGGCAAAGCCGGAGAGACAGCAGTCTATGGTGACGACATCCGCCCTTTTTTGGGCACCAATGGCATAGAGATAGGCAGCACGCTGGCTTATGCCGGCACCCAGAAACTCACCGACAACACTACCGTCACCAAGTTTCAGCCCTCCATCAGCAACGAAGCCACTGCCAATGCCGACAATGCCGTCACTTTCACGTTCAATATTGCAGACAACTACTATTTCCGTCCAACCAAGATTGTGGTGAAGACCGTGCGCTGCGGAACGGAGGGGGGAGCAGTGGACATCAGCTGGAAGAACAGCTTGGGCACCACAACGCTAGAGAGCTTGCTCACACCTGAGCGCAACAACAATTTCACTACCAGCACCTATACCGAGGCTCTCAACGAAATCATATCGACAGCAGGCAGTTGCAGCCTCGTCATCAACATATACAAGCTGGGCAATACGAAGCAGATTGGCATAGGCGGCATCGTCATCACGGGAGACATAAAACAAGACACCAGCAGTGGCATCAGCGAACTGACAGTTATCACGCTGGATCCCGATGCTCCTATATACACCCTGCAAGGTGTGCAAGTTGCTAAACCAACTAGAGGAATATATATTCAGAACGGAAAGAAAATCATTATCAAATAACAATAATATGAGAAAACTACTGACTGCTTTATTAGTAACGGTGGCAATAGGAGCAAACGCCCAAATGCTCCCGTATCAGAACCCACAGCTTTCTGCTGAACAACGCGCTGACGACCTGTTAGGACGCCTGACACTGGACGAGAAAGTGAAGCTGATGATGGATACGTCGCCAGCCATTCCACGACTGGGCATCCCACAGTTCCAGTGGTGGAATGAGGCACTGCACGGCATTGGTCGTAATGGCTTTGCCACCGTATTTCCCATCACGATGGCAATGGCAGCATCGTGGGACGATGCCCTACTCCACCGTGTGTTTACCGCTGTGAGTGACGAAGCCCGTGTTAAAGCACAACAAGCCAAACGTTCGGGTGATATCAAGCGTTACCAGAGCTTGTCGTTCTGGACGCCTAACATCAACATCTTCCGTGACCCACGATGGGGACGCGGACAGGAAACCTACGGCGAAGATCCCTATCTGACAACGAAAATGGGACTAGCTGTGGTTCGCGGTTTGCAGGGTATAGGATACAAAGGCGAGGACCTCGGTGTGAGCAAGTATCGCAAGCTACTGGCTTGTGCCAAGCACTTTGCAGTACATAGCGGTCCGGAGTGGAACCGTCACACCTTCAATATCGAGAACTTGCCTGAGCGCGACCTTTGGGAGACCTACCTGCCTGCCTTCAAAGCATTGGTACAAGAGGGAAAGGTAGCTGAAGTCATGTGTGCCTATCAACGCATTGACGGGCAGGCCTGCTGCGCCCAGACCCGCTACGAACAGCAGATATTGCGTGACGAATGGGGATTCGACGGACTCATCACCAGCGACTGTGGTGCCATCCGCGACTTCCTGCCTAAGTGGCACAATGTGGCCAAAGATGGTGCAGAAGCTAGTGCCAAAGCTGTATTGGCTGGTACCGATGTGGAGTGTGGCTCGGAGTACAAGAACCTGCCTGCTGCCGTGAAACGTGGCGACATCAAGGAGACCGATTTAGACCGTAGCCTGCGCCGACTGCTGATTGCCCGCTTTGAGTTAGGCGACTTCGACAAGGATGAGCTGAACGCCTGGACCCAGATTCCTGAGAGCGTCATAGCCAGCAAAGAACACAAGGCATTGGCCAACGAAATGGCAAAGAAAGGCATTGTGCTGTTGAAGAATAATGGTGTCCTGCCCCTTTCTAACATCAGACATCAAACCTCAAACATCGTAGTCATGGGCCCCAATGCCAACGACTCGGTGATGATGTGGGGCAACTACTCAGGCTACCCCACCCGAACCATCACGGCACTGGAAGGAATCAGCAATAAGGTAAACAGTGAAAAAGGAAAAGTGAGATACATCCAAGGCTGTGGCTTGACACGCAACGAGTCGTTTGAGAGCCGCTTCGACAAGGTGCAAAGTCCACTGGGATATAAGGGTATGCAAGCCATCTACTGGAACAATACAGATATGAAGGGGAAGCCTGTAACCACTGTCAACATAGCCAACCCTATCCACTTGAGCAATGGTGGTAACACGGTATTTGCCCCTGGTGTGAACCTGGAAAACTTCTCTGCCCGACTGGACGGTATCTTCAAGCCTACCGAGGACGAGACGCTGATCTTTGACATCAGTGGGGACGATAAGTTGCGTCTTCTGGTCAATGGTGACACACTGGTGGACATCTGGAAGGTACGCCAACGTATTCAGGGAGATAAGAAAGAGTTGGCTGTGAAGGCCGGACAGCACTACCGCATCCAGATAGACTATGTGCAGGAGGCGGGCTATGGTGCCTTGAACTTCGACATCAAGAAGAAAATCAACCCGACCCAGCAGGAATTGTTGGCACAGATTGGTGACGCTGAGACCGTTATCTTCGTAGGTGGCATCTCACCCAGTCTGGAAGGCGAGGAGATGAAGGTCAGCGAACCAGGATTCAAGGGGGGCGACCGCACCAGCATAGAACTTCCTCAGGCTCAGCGCGACGTACTGGCCATGCTCCACAAGGCGGGTAAGAAGGTTATCTTCGTCAACTGCTCCGGTAGTGCAATGGCACTGACTCCCGAACTCGAATCGTGTGACGCCATCTTACAATGGTGGTACGACGGTCAGATGGGCGGAACAGCCCTGGCCGACGTGCTTTTTGGTGACTACAACCCCAGTGGTAAGCTGCCTATCACCTTCTACAAGAGCACGGACGAGCTGCCCGACTTCCTGGACTACACCATGAAGAACCGCACCTACCGCTACTTTACGGGTGAGCCGTTGTTCCCCTTCGGCTACGGTCTGAGCTACACGACTTTCGACATCAGCAAGCCTGTCTATAAGAACAATAAGGTACGCGTAACGGTGAAGAACACCGGCAACAGGAAGGGACTGGAGACCGTACAGGTATATATGCGCCGTCTGGCCGACAAGGAAGGTCCGCAGAAGACGCTGAAAGCCTACCAACAGGTAGAGTTGGAGGCTGGAGAAAGCAAGGTGGTGGAAATCGACTTCCCCCGCCAGAGCTTTGAGGGATGGGATGGCGAAAGCAACACCATGCGTGTCGTACCAGGAAAGTACGAAGTGATGGTGGGCTCGTCGAGTGCCGACAAAGACCTGAAGAAGATTCAGGTTGCCATCAAGTAAATTCAGAAAAATAGCCTGTCAAAGGTTGGTGATGAGCCACACCAGATAGGCTATATAGAGAACAAGAAGCAGGCCGCCCTCCCAGCGCTCCACGGTATAACGGGTGCGGGAGAAGAGCCAGACCAGAACGACGGATAAGAGCATCACTGCCATATCGATGGTGGTGATGCCTTCTATTTCCAGGGGACTGATGGTTGCGGTCAGTCCAAGAATTAACAGGATGTTAAAGACATTGGAGCCTATCACGTTTCCTATAGCTATGGCGGACTGGCCTTTACGGGCTGCCACCACACTGGTAGCCAATTCGGGGAGCGAGGTACCACCAGCAACTATCGTCAAGCCCACGACACCCTCGCTGATGCCTAACGTCAAAGCCACATCAGAGGCTGAGTCGACAAACAGATTGCTGCCTACCACCAGTCCAGCCAGTCCGAAAACGAGGTAAAGGAGGTTCTTCCAAACGGGCGAAGACTCCTTGACAGCCTCACTGCTGCCTTTCTTAGCCTGTAGCAGCGTGTAAGCCATAAAGGCGGCAAAGCCTATCAACAGGATGATACCATCCAGACGACTCATGAAATGGTCGAAGGCAACAAGAATGAGCAGGACGGAAGCCAGAACGGAAAAAGGGATATCCTTCTTCACCGTCGAAGGACTTATCACCATAGGAGCCACCAATGCAGCAGTCCCCACGATGAGCATGGCGTTCATCGTATTTGAACCTACCACATTACCAACAGCCATATCTGGTGTACCATTCAATGCTGAGACCAAGCTGACAAAAAGCTCAGGAGCAGAGGTTCCTGCAGCCACAATAGTCAGACCGATGATAATCTCAGGCACATTCAGACGACGAGCCAGTGCAGAAGCACCCTCCGTCAGCTTGTCAGCACCAAACAACACCAGTGCTACACCTACCACTATCAACAGGACACTAATTATCATCGTCGTCATCAAAATCAAAGTCAAAATCATCGTAACCTTCCAGCGATGGACCTACAAACTCGTCCAACGCACGACGGTCTTTCTTCGTAGGACGCCCCGTACCACGCTGTCGGTCTATGAAACCGCTGATTCGATTCATCTCCAGCAATTCATACTGATCTGGAGGAGTTACATTCTCGTAGATTTCTGGCAATAGCTTCGCCCCCACCCTTTGCTCTATGGTTTTCAATATCTTAAAAGAATACGTCACGGGAGGCTTGCGCACGCTTACCACTTCGCCCACCTTCACCATACGACTAGGTTTCACATTCATGCCTTGAATCGTCACGCGACCATTCTTTATGGCATCAGCAGCAATAGAACGCGTCTTGAAAATGCGTGCTGCCCATAGCCATTTATCAATGCGTGCCACACTTAGACTTTCAGGTCTTAGAACTCTTGCTTCGTTTGTTTCTGCCATACAGGTGTCTTTCCCAACTTATTATACTGGTTCATCGTTATATCAATACCTGCCAACACAAAACTCTTGACAATGTCAACAGCTACATCTATGCTGGGCTGCAGGTGTTCACGCTCCTCTGACGAGAAACGGCCCAGCACATGATCAATCTGCATTCCTACAGGGTAATCATTACCTATACCCATACGCAGACGGGCATAGTTCTGTCCGATGAGCTGCTGAATATGTCCCAACCCATTGTGACCTCCGTTACTGCCATTGCCTTTCAGGCGAAAGGCACCCAAGGGGAGTGCCACATCGTCGCTGACAACCAATAGCCTGCTTTGGTCAATGTTCTCCTGGTTCAGCCAATAACGCACAGCATTACCACTGAGGTTCATAAAGGTGGTGGGTTTTAGCAGAAACACCTTCCTACCTTTCAGGCTTGTTTCGGCCAGAAAGCCATAGCGTTTGTCAGCAAAAACGATATTGGACGCCTTAGCAAAAGCGTCCAATACCATAAATCCAGTGTTGTGGCGGGTTTCGGCGTACTCGTCGCCTGGATTGCCCAAACCAACAATCAAATACTTGTCCATTCCTTTAAGGTAATAGGTAAAAGTGATAAGTGATCAATTTGCTACCGCCATTGCTGTCCGGAAGGAAATTTTTCACTTTTCACTATTCACTTTTCACTTACTCTGCAGCGGCCTCAGCAGCAGCAGAACGAGAAGCACGAGTAGCCTTAACGGAGCATACGATAACCTCCTTAGGAGTAGCAATCTCCAGACCCTCGAAGCTCAGTGAGCCAACCTTGATAGCCTTGCCCAGCTGCAACTCAGTAACATCGATATCCAGCTTCTCAGGAATCTGCTTGTAAGGAGCTGTAACGTTAATCTTACGGATAGAAAGGCTCAGACGACCACCATCACGAACACCCTGTGCGTGACCAGTCAGGTTTACAGGAATACCAACAGTGATAGCCTTGGTCTCGTTGATCTCAAAGAAGTCTGCGTGCATCAGGGCATCTGTTGTGGGATGGAACTGAAGTTCCTTAATGATAGCCTTGTGAGCAGTACCGTCGATATTCAGGTTTACTACATATACATGAGGTGAATAAACAGCCTTGCGGAGTTCAGCCATAGATGCTGTGAAGGCAAACGCCTCGGGCAGACCGTTCTCGCCCTTCTTCTCACCATACAAATTGCAGGGAACCATTCCCTCCTTGCGAAGCTGCTTTGAGGCCTTCTTGCCTACGTCGGTGCGCTTCTGACCATTTACGTTAATCTCTTTCATAATTAATAAATGTGTTACTCTAAAATTAAGTGTTAAAGCTTAATCCACCATCACACGATGCGAAGGTTTAGCCCGGCGTTCCACAGGAGGGAAAGCCAAAAGCGGGTGCAAAGGTACACTTTTTTTTTCGAATAGCCAAAGTTTTTCCCTTTTTTCTTCGTGCGTGTTAATAATTCGGTGTTTTGTGGGGTATATGTTTTTCACATCATGGCACTGAATGCAAAAGCATAAATAGCTCGTGGTTAACATTTTTTTAGCAAAACGTTTACGGGTTATTAAATTTTTCTTTTACCTTTGTCTCCAAAATATGAACAAATATGATTTTCTGATATCTAAAACAATCTAAATGATGAAAAGAACGATGAAGTGTTTGCTGACTTTGCTGCTGATGGGCGGTGGCAGTATGATGGCACAAAACAAACTGGCTCCGATGGTAAGCTCCTACGTGCAACAGGCTAAGACGAGGCGTGCTGCGGCAGAAGAACAGAAACACGGACTTTTCATGGTGAGGGTTCAACCCGATGCCAACCTCGACGAGGTGAGCGGCCAGATAGCCGGATTAGGTGCAGAGGTTAAGGCTGCCATGGGTTGGATGCTGATGGTGGCTGCCACAGCCGAACAGTTGCCGGAAATAGCCCGGCTGGAGGGGGTGACGAATATTGCGATAGGCTCGAAGCCCCTGCTGAAACTCGATAAGTCGCGACAGGCCACACACACCGACGAGGTGCAGGGTGTCATCATAGGCGTCATAGACTCCGGTTTCGATTTCACCCATCCCGTTTTCAAAGACGACAAAGGCAATCTGCGCATCAAGGCAGCCTTCATGCCTGGTATGACCTATACTGAGGGAAAGGGCAAGAAGGCGGTAGTTAACGGCAAGGAACTGGAAGGCACACTCTTCGACACCCCCGACATGATACTCGACACTCTGCAGCTAAAGCAGACCAGCACTTTTCATGGTACACACGTAGCCGGATGCGCAGCCGCCAGTCCGGTTGCCAGCGTGAAGGGTACAGCAGGCGGCCATCTGGCAGGTATAGCACCTAAGGCCGAACTCATACTGAGCGAAACATACGCCGACGAACAACAAAATAAGAAATACGAAGGAGGCACTACTGACCCGGAGGTGCTCAACGTTATCAATGCGATGAACTACATGGAAGACTATGCCAAGAAGGCTGGCAAGCCCCTGTTGGTGACGATGAGTATGAATACTGCAGTAGGGCCCCACGACGGTACCAGTGCAGAATCGCTGGCCTATAAATATTTCTGCGACAGAGGCAACATCATGACCATCGCCACTGGCAACGAAGGAGGCGATAATTGTCACGTCCATAAAACGATAGATGCCAACCATCCCCTCAAGGTGTTGTTTTCCAGGAGCAACGAATACACTGTCATCAACTACCTGCAGACAGACAAGCCTGCCAAGATTAGAATCTTCCTCTACGACATAGCGAAGAAGACGGAGGTAGCCACCACGAATACGTATGATCTTGTGAACGGCATCAGTTCAAATGCGGCCATATCCAAAGACGGGGAGGATGCTGAGAAGGACGAGCTGAGCAAGGACTTGCTGAAACTGATGAAAGACGGTGATGGCAAAAGCCGTTATTACAATTCGGGCGGTGCGCTGGCTGTTAAAAACGGTATCGGCGAGACACAGGATCCGAAGGGAGGCACTCGCCATCTGACCTCAACAACCATTCAGTCGATTGGAACAATAATCAGCAGCGACATCAGATTAGGCATTGAGATTACGGCTAACGAGAGCATCGAGCAACGCGCATGGATTAACTCCAATAGCGGCGGCGGCGAGTTTGAGAATGTCGAAGGATTTGACAAGGGTTCTGCCGATGTCAGCGTAGGCGACCTCTGCACCACTGGTGTACCTATCAGTGTGGGTTCATGGACGGCCAACAATCTGGTCGTTGACAAACCCGGTGAAAAACCAGAACCTGATAAAAAGGAAACGGTAGGCGACATCTCCAAATACACCAGCTATGGCATTGATTATGCCGGTCACCAGCATCCCTTCGTCGTAACACCCGGTAACTGTGTCTATAGTGCCAGCAACTCGTTTGTGGACGATGAATTCAACGATGTCATTGCCAAACAGGATTTCTCGAATCAATTCAAAGGTCAGACCACCCCACGAAGCTACAGATGGGTGAAATCCGACGGCACTTCGATGGCAACGCCCATTGCGGCAGGCATCATTGCCCTGTGGCTGCAGGCTGCCCACGACAAGGGCATCACGCTGACCATTGACAAGGTGAAGGAAATTATCAAGGAGAGCACCGATACCGACGAGTTTACCCAGAAAGCAGGCATCCGTGCCGGCTATGGCAAGCTGAATGCCTACAAGGGACTGCTCAAGGTGCTGGGATTGCCAACAGCCATCAGCGAACTGAGTCAGCATCAGCCGCAGGGCATGACCTTCCGCATTGCCGACGGCCGACTCTATGCCGAGGGCGCTGAGGAAGGAACGGCAGTCACACTCTACAACCTGTCGGGAACCATCGTACGCCAGTCGCTGGTGACAGGCGGCAGCATCAGTCTCGACGGTCTGCAGCCCGGTGTCTATGCCGTACAGATAGGGCGATTAGGCTCTACACTCATTCGATTATAACCAAAACGGATTATCAAGAATCATCAAATAAATAACAAAATCCCAACAATGAAACAGAGAATACTATGGATGCTGACCGTCATCATGACCTACGGTCTTTTATTGACATCCTGTTCTAACAACGACGCACCTGTCGTACCGCCCACCGATGAGGTAGAAGCACTGCTGCAGAAGATGACGCTGCGCGAGAAAATAGGACAGATGTTCTACATCCGCATTGAGTCGCTTGACCCCTCAATAGAATGGACTACCTACGACGACTTGGCGGCCCTCAAGAACCAGGAGATTACCATGAACATGAGGAATGTCAACAAGGAATACCCCGTGGGCGGCATCATCTTGTATGCATGGAACATCGAGGACGAAGCACAGTTGGGCACCATCATCCCGCAGATTCGGTCGCTGAACGGAAATCCACTGCTCTGCATTGACGAGGAAGGTGGCAGGGTGTCACGCATCGCCAACAACCCGAACTTCCACGTCAAGAAATACGCATCGATGGCGTCTATCGGTGAAACGGGCGACCCAAAGAATGCCTACGAATGCGGCAACACCATTGGTACCTACCTGAAGAAATACGACTTCGACATCGACTTTGCCCCTGTGGCTGACGTGAATACCAATCCGGACAACATCATCATCGGTCCCCGTGCCTTCAGCGACAAGCCTGAGGTGGCAGCTCCGATGGTGACAAACTACCTGCAGGGACTGAAGGATGCGGGTATCACAGGCTGCATCAAGCATTTCCCGGGTCATGGAGATACGACTGCCGACACCCACACGGGTTATGTACAGTCGCTGAAGACCTGGGAAGAGATGAAGAACTGTGAGATGGTGACCTTCCAGGCAGGCATACAGTGGGGTTGCCAACTTATCATGACTGCACACATCGCCGTACCTAATGTTACAGGTTCTACCATTCCCTCCACGATGTCACCTATCGTCCTGCAAGACAAGCTGCGTGGAGAGTTAGGCTATAAGAATATCATCATTACCGACGGCATGGAGATGGGCGCTATCACCCAGCACTATACCAGTGGCGAGGCGGCTGTGGGCAGCATCCAGGCAGGTGTAGATATCGTGCTGGGACCTCGCGACTTTGTTGAGGCATTCGATGCCGTCGTTGCCGCTGTGAACAATGGCACCATCAGCGAAGAGCGCATCAACCAGAGTGTGCGTCGCATCCTGACACTCAGACTAGCCATGAATCGCTAACGACATAAGCAGCGAAACCAGGCATCAATTATAGAAAAAGAGCAAAGACACCCCGTCATGGAGTGTCTTTTTTTCATACTTCCGCTCGAAAAAACATCAAAAAAATAGGTGCGGCAGCAATTTTTTCACTTTTCACTCTTCACTTTTCACTTTATTTCGTACCTTTGCACCTGATAAGAGTATCAAATAGCTATTTTAGAAAGAAATTATGATTAATCGAGAACTCATCAGAACAAAGATCGTACAGTTAACCTACGCGTACTATCAAAATGGAAGCAAGAACATAGAATCAGCTGAGAAAGAGCTGCTATTCAGCCTATCAAAAGCCTATGACCTATACAATTATCTTTTAGCATTAATTGTAGGAATCACTCAAGAATCACGCAGACATTTGGAGGTTGCTCAGTCGCGAGCCAAGCGTGAAGGTACAGCAATGCCTTCGCAGAAGTTCGCATACAACCGTTTTGCCATGCAGTTGGAAGGCAATAAGATGCTGAACGAATTTATGGAAAGCCAGAAGACCACATGGAACGATGAGCCGGAATTTGTCAAGAAGATGTACCTACAGATTGCGGAAAGCGAGATATACAAAGAATATATGGATTCCAAGGAGGACAGCTATGAGGCAGACCGCGAGCTCTGGCGCAAATTATATCGCACCCTGATACAGAACAACGAAAGCCTTGATGCCCTGTTGGAGGAGAAAAGTCTCTATTGGAATGACGACAAGGATGTCGTTGACACCTTTGTCCTGAAAACCATCAAGCGCTTTGAAGAGAAGAACCTCTCCAATCAGGAGCTGCTGCCAGAATATGACAACATGGAAGATAAGGAGTATGCCCGCAAATTGTTCCGTGCTGCTATTATGAATGCTGAGGAATACCAACACTATATGAGTGAGACTTCACGCAACTGGGATTTTTCACGTCTGGCTTACATGGACATTGTCATCATGCAGATTGCTATCGCTGAAATTCTGACCTTCCCCAGCATCCCCATCAATGTCAGCATCAACGAGTATGTAGAGATTGCCAAACTTTATTCCACGCCACGCAGTGCAGGATACATCAATGGTATGCTTGATGCTATTGCCCGACATCTCAGTGCTACTGGCAAACTCCTGAAACATATTGAGAACAAATAACAACGATTGATAACAAACAATAAATAACAACAAAAACATGACACAGATTTTCCTCGCTGCACAAGCCGCACAAGGCGGTGGCAGCATGACTAGTTTCTTGATTATGATGGTAGCCATCTTTGCCATCATGTATTTCTTTATGATTCGCCCACAACAGAAGCGCCAAAAGGAAATCCAGAATTTCCAAAACTCACTGGCTGAGGGCACACAGGTAATTACTGGCGGTGGTATTTATGGCACCGTTAAGAAGATTGACCTGGCCAATGGCATCATCGAAGTAAAAATTGCCGACGGTGTAGTTATCAAGGTGGACAAAGGCTACGTTTTCAAAGACACAGCCAGCACCCCCATGCAGGGGAAGTAAGAGTGAAAAGTGAAGAGTGAAGAATACATGACAGGTGCGAAGAAACCATTTAGGAGAGTCAGGAAATTCTTGTTCAGCAATTTGAACAAGCAATTCATGATTTTCCTATTTTTCGTTTTCCTCTCAAGTATCTTTTGGCTCATCATGACCCTTAACGACACATACGAGAAGGAGATAAAGATACCCGTCCGTGTAAACAATATTCCCAAGAATGTGGTGCTGACGTCCTCGTCGAATGACACCATCCGTGTTGTCGTCAGGGACTTGGGATGGACTATCCTATCCTATCTGCTTGACACCCAACATTTAGGGAAGGTCAATATAAACTTCCGAAACTATGACAAGGGGAATGGTCGTGGAGTAGTTTCTACCAGCGAAACCAAGCGACTCACCGAGCAGCGACTGAACTCATCCTCGAAAATCATATCCGTCAAACCTGAACGAATAGAGTTTTTCTATAACAACGGTGAATACAAGCGTGTTCCCGTCAGATGGGCAGGACGCATCATACCCGACCAGCTCTACTTCATCTCCCAGGTTGTTTATCATCCCGACAGCATTGACGTCTATGCCTCCAGGCAGAAGCTTGACAGTATCCAAGCCATCTACACAGAACCGCTTAACTACGTAAATTTCCGCGATTCCCTCATTGTCGATTGCAAGTTATCTCACACGAACGACGTCAAAGTAGTACCAGAGCGTATCAACATAGCTTTCTATACCGATGTGCTTACGGAAGAAACCATTGATGGCGTACCCATTCAATGTGTCAACATCCCTGCAGGTAAGGTGCTCCGCACGTTCCCTGCCAAAGTGAAGATACACTTTGTGGCTGGTGCCAACCGCATTCGCTCGCTACAGCCAGAAGACTTCTCCGTCGTGGCAGACTATCGTGAGATTATGCAAGAGCATTCCGACAAATGCAACATCTACCTGCACGTAGTACCACATGGCATCAGTCGTGCCACACTCGACATACAGAAGGTAGATTATCTCATTGAAGAAGAATGAAGATAGGCATCACAGGAGGTATTGGCTCTGGCAAGAGCTATATATGCAAGCGGCTCGCAGTACGGGGCATAGAAGTTTACGATTGCGATAGCGCTGCCAAGCGGCTCATTCGCACCTCAGACAGCATTCGCAAGCAATTAACCCATCTGATAGGTGAAGATGCCTACGATGGAACAGTGCTTAACAAAGCAGCTGTAGCCCGTTTTCTGTTAGCCAGTGAGCACAACGCCCAAGCTATCAACGCCATTGTCCACCCTGCCGTTTTCAAAGACTTTGAAGACAGCGGTATGCAATGGATGGAGAGTGCCATCATGTACGAATCAGGCATCTACAAGTTAGTTGACCGTGTTATCGTAGTGACAGCACCACAGGAAATACGCATTCAGCGTGTTATGCAGCGTGACGGCATCTCTCGCGAGAAAGTAGAGCAATGGATGCAACGCCAATGGTCACAGGAAGAGGTAAGACGACTCGCAGACTATGAGATTGTCAATGACGGCATTGCAGACATCGACTCACAAATAGAAAGAGTATTAAATTCATTAACGAAATAACATTATAACGAAAGATAAAAAAATGAAACAGACCATTTTAGCTATCTCGGGCAAACCGGGACTCTACAAATTAGTATCACGTGCCACAAACAGCCTTATTGTGGAGGCACTTGACGAAACCCACAAGCGCATGCCAGCATGAAAGTTCTTGCATCCATACGTGACTTGGAAAAAGGCAAGGAGTCGAGCGTAAACTTCAAGAAAGCAACTCCCAAGGAATTGCACGACTATTTCAGCAAGGTGCTGCCCGAATGGGATCAGGATCGTGTACAGAACAGCCATATCAAGAAACTCATCCAGTGGTATAACATTCTCATTAAAGCTGGCATCACAGACTTTGAAGAAGAGATGGCACCTACAGAGGGCGACAATATCGATGACAGAAAAGAAGATAAATAAGTAAGGATTAGTTCGGCCCGAGATTCAAAAATCATAAAGCAAGTATCAACATAAATATGGGTAAGTGCAACAGACTCACGGCCTTCGTCGCCCTGACAGCAATGCTGAACAACAATGTCTATGCACAGAAATCACCCGTGGGTATCGTCAGCGTGCAAGATTCGGTGAAGAGTGTACAGGTTGGTGTCATTTCGTCCGTAGCTACCGATGGTGGCAACGGCCTACAACTATCGACTGTCTCCAATGCATCGGCACACAAGTTCAACGGTGTGCAACTGAGTGCCGTCAACAACATCGTCGCTGGCATGGACAATGGCGTGCAGCTATCGGCTCTACTGAATGTTTCGTCAGCTATGCAGCGTGGCTTGCAGTTGGGAACCATCAACTATGCCGATTCGCTCAATGGCGCTCAGGTGGGTTTGTTCAATATTGCCCGCAAGCACCCCAAAGGCTGGCAGATAGGTCTCTTTAACCTGTCGTACGACAGCATCGGTCATAAGATAGGTTTTGTCAACATCAACCCGATGACAGACATCGACTACATGTTCTATGGCGGTTCTTCCTCCAAGGTGAACGTGGCTGTGCGCTACCGCAACAAGAGTACCTATAACATCGTCGGTGTAGGTACCCACTTCATGGGGCTCGACTCAAAGTTCTCGGGAGCTTTGTTCTATCGTTTGGGGCAGTATTTCCAACTGTCGCCCAAATGGAGTGTGAGCGGTGACATTGGCTACTACCACGTAGAGACCTTCTCGAAGAACAATTCCGACAAGCCAGAACGCCTGTACTCCCTACAGGCCCGCATCAATGCCGACTACCAAATCAACAAGCGACTGGGAGCCTTTGCTTCTGTGGGATGGGGCTTGACGCGCTACTACGACCGCTATGAGACCTACCGCAACCGTCCGCTGATAGAACTTGGTCTGACCTTGCGTCAGCCACGCAATGAGCATGACTCATGGAAATTGGCTTGGGAAAAGAAGCGTTCTCAGGTGGAATACACAGACTCTACGATGGCACTTCCTGGTGAGAAGCACCCTTGGTGGGCACTTGCCGAGGTGACAGGTATCAATGTAGGTGTACAGCTGTTTGACCGCTATGTGACGAGAGAAGACTTTGCTCAGACTACACTACGCAGCATCCGCCGGAACTTTGAAAGAGGCATGGTGTGGGACAATGACTATTTCCACATGAACATGTTCATGCACCCTTATCACGGTAACCTTTATTTCAATGCTGCCCGTACCAATGGGCTGACATATTGGGAGTCGGCACCCTACGCCCTGTTCGGCTCTGCCATGTGGGAATTCTTTGGTGAGGCAGATCCGCCTGCCATCAACGACATCTTTGCCACCACCTGTGGTGGTATGGCCATTGGTGAAATGACTCACCGCCTGAGCCATACGGTTCTCGACGACCGGGAGCGTGGCTTCCGTCGTTTCCTGCGCGAAGCTGCTGCCGCAATCATCAATCCTATACAAGGACTGCATCGTATCATCAGTGGTGATGCCTGGCGTGTAAAAAGCAGCCATTACCGCTATCACGACTTCCATAAGATACCCCTCGAGACCTCCCTCTCCATAGGTTGGCGCTATCTAGCCGACGATGGAGCATTGTTCAGAGGTCTCCATGCTCCCTACGTCAACTTAACGCTGATGTATGGTACACCAGTAGATGGTGAGAAGCATACCTCACCCTTCGACTTTTTTGATTTAGAGGTAAATGCAGCTTTCGGTGGCGGACAGCCTATTGTTAACACGCTGAATATCGTAGGACGTCTATGGAGCACTCCTATCCTTGACAAGAAAGACATGGCAGGTGAATTTGGTATCTACCAGCACTACAACTATTACAACTCCAAGCCCATTGAGGATGGTTCCGATCTGACGCCCTATCGTATCAGCGAGGTTGCCGCCTTCGGTCCTGGCTTCATCTTCTCACTTCCTCAGGTGGGAGCCCTGTCGAAGATGGAACAGCGTATATTCTTGAGCGGCATTCTACTCGGCGGTACTAAGAGTGACTACTTCAACGTCATCGAACGCGACTACAACATGGGGAGCGGATTCAGCATCAAGTCAAAGACCCAGCTCGACTTCGGCAAGTTCGGGCGCATCATCTTGAATGCCAAGTATTTCCACCTCTGGACCTGGAAGGGCTATGAGAACAAGAACCTGCAAGCCTATAAAGATGGTACTGCCGACCTGCACTACCTAAACGTGCAGGGTGACAATAGCGATGCTGCCCTGTTTGTCATCAATCCCGTTTTTGAGATACATCTGGCCAAACAGTGGTCTATCAACCTATCCGGCTCTTTCTTTGTCCGTCGTACATACTACAACTATTATTATGACAAAGACCTGATTTTGCGTGAGAACAGTAAAGTACTTGCCAAAACCTTTGAAACAAAGATAGGTATAACCTGCCGATTATAAAAGCGAAAGTTAGTGCTGACCGGGGTCTATCCCCGCATGTAACCTTTAGAAATTCCTGCGTCCGCCTCCAAAGCCACCGCCTCCGAATCCGCCACGACCTCCACGTCCGCCTCCGAAGCCTCCGGGACCTCCAGGACCGCCCATGCCTTGGCGTCCTGCCTTGCCTCCTAAGAGATTGAGGCGGTAGATGACGTGTAGCATGGCATAGCTGGTGATGGCATTGTACTCGGTATCACTGCGCTGCATGGCTGAAATGGTACGGCTAAAGGTTGACTGCTGATGCAGGATATCGTACAACTGGAAGGTCAGCGTTAAGGATTTGTTACGGAGGAACGACTGTGATATCTGTCCATTCCAAATCAGTTCATTAGTATTCATCGCATCGTCGTTATAGCCACGACGGCTGTTCATGCTCATTCCTGTTGACAGCTGCGTGCCCCAAGGCGCGGTGAGCATCAGGCTGGCACCATACGAGAAGGTCCATGTGTCAAGGTTATTGTTAGTCTGTAACTCACTGCGGGCGTGAAGGTATTCCAGAGAACCGTTTAATTCAAATTCCAACCACTGGTTACGATAGTTGGCGGCAATGCGTTCTCCTATGGTAGTGGATCGGGTGGTGGATTTCTCTGAGTTTGCTTCACGGTTCACGCTGACATAGCCTACATTGTTGGCATAGCGCAAAGTGGTGAAGGTATTCACATTGAAGTAAGCAGCGGAGTCGATGGCTGTGTTGAACATCAGCATACCAAAGGCATTCCAGTTTCCGTCAATGTTCTCAGGGCGTGTCGTACGTGAACCCGTCTTTTCATTATACGTCACCATGTTTGACACCGCATTGCTGGTTGTCTGGAAGTTCACATGCGCCATGATGCTACGCTGGTGGTTCTGTATATAGTTGTTATAGAACAGACGGAAGTTCTGTGAGAACGAAGGCTTCAAACCCGGATTACCCTTACGCACGTTCAGGGGGTTGGAGTCGTCGGTGATGTCAAGCAGGTCGGTCATTGACGGCTGGCTGGTGTTGGCACGATAGGTGAAGCGCAGCTGGCTGACCTTTGATATCTTCCAACGGAAGTCTGCCGTAGGCGCCCAGTTCATCACACTTCTCTTGGTTACCGTATCTGTGGAGAGATAACGATAGGTCAGCGTAGAGTTCTGAGGAACGAACTGAACGCCCACATTGAGATTATAGTTCTTACGCACCACACGCAGCAACACCTCAGCAGTATGGATATAGTTCCTGTATTCAGAGAACCGGCTTAAGTCCTTGCTCACCGTATTCTCCAACTGTGTAGGTGGATTGGTGGTTGCCAAGAGATTCAGATAGTCATCCCATCCGCGATAGACTGGCTCTATGCTAAAGAAGGGAATGGGGAGCTTGCTCCAATCGTAGGTGACGCGGTCGCTCTTGGTGTATTTATACTGGAACTGATAGCTGAACTGCAGATAAGTCTGACGGAAGATTGGCTCGCTATAGGTGGTACGAATGGTATAATCCCAGTTCTTGGTGGGTGTTACGGCATATCGGTTAGCCTGATAAGTAGAGTCCAGATACTCCCTTGGCGTTTTCGTACTGTCAACAATGAAATACTCCACAAAGTTATTCGTCATCGACCTACTGATTCCCTCACTATAGTTTCCAGACAGTCGCAATGTTACGTTACGGCCATTGTTGCTTAATTTGCGATTGATTTGCAGCATACCTCCCACCGTTTTTGAATCGCTATAAGAAAGACTATTGTCTATATTCTGGTTCTTGACAATCGAGTCGGTATATATCAGCTTATCAATTTGTGCCAAAGGATCTGTCACATTGAACTTGTAAGGATCAGCCCTGAACGTAGCCCCGTCACTGTCTCCTAACCCGTCGTTGGAGTTATAGCGGAACTGCGGGCGGAACAAGATATTCCACATGGAGTCTGGCATCCACTCAATACGCATGCGGGCATCCCAACTGTTTGTACGGCTCATGTTCTTGCTGTTGTTATTGCCAAAGGATGAAACGGAACTAGACATAAAGCTTTCTGTGGAACGACGGACAACAGCATCGACATCGCTATGATTCCAACGGATGCTACCATCCAGTTTCAAACGGTCCTTCTTCTCATAATTCAAGTTGACACCCGTCATCTTCGTAGCTGTCAGTCCCTGGCGACCACCGCCCCAACGACCACCGCCATTAGCGGTAAAACCCATATCATTGACATTATTGGCACTGGTCATCAAAAAGACTTTCAAATCGTCTTTCATCCATCCGGCCATAGCACGTCCGCTATAACGGTTATGGGTACCGGCTGCCAAGTCGGTGTTCAGCATAAAACCTTTGTTCATGCCTGGCTTGATGCCAAAATCAAGGACTGTTTCCTCTTCACCATCATCAATACCACTGACACGTGCCAAGTCACTCTTCTGGTCGTAGGCTCTCACACGTTCTACGATAGAGGTGGGCAAGTTCTTCATAGCAGTCTTCGTATCGCCTACCATGAATTCCTTACCATCTACCTTAATCTTCTTGACTTCCTTTCCATTAATGGTTATCTTGCCATCATCGTCAATTTGTGCACCAGGTAGTCGTCTTACCAGTTCCTCCACCACAGATCCCTCGGGTGTACGGAAAGCAGCAGCATTATATACAAAGGTGTCAGCCTTCAGCGTTACCTTGGCAGCCTGACCTGTCACTGTTGCTCCTTGCAGCATGACAGCATCGGGTTTCATGGAAATCTTTCCCAAGGGCAAATCCTTGTCGGCAGCCATCGTCACACGTTTGGTATATGGCTTATAGCCTACACTGGTTATCTGCACGATAAAATGTCCTGCAGCAGGAGCCTTCACACGGAAATGACCTTGAAGATCGGTCAGTGCACCCGCCACGAACGAGCTATCCGTTTTCAACAACCGGATACTGGTTTGAGCCATCGGCTCTTTTGTATCACTTTCTATTACTGTTCCCGTTACGTTGCGCTGTGCCACCGCCAGCATGACGGACATCATCAGAAGCAAAAAGAGTGTTAAACGTTTCATATCTATCATTTATCTTACGACAATTAAGACGGCTGTCTGTTGAGAAAGTTTAAATAAAAAGAGAGAAAAATAGGGTATTATCGACAATTATCCACTTTTTTATATACAAATTCCAATAATTTTAATTAATTTTGCAGCCGTAATCATGGACCGACAAAAAGTAATCATATCACAAGACCTGCAAAAGGTCTTATCGGAAGCTATCGCAGCATGTCCTCACGACAAATTGTTTGTATTGGTTGACAAGACCACCGAACAACTCTGTTTGCCTGTCGTGTCGTCCTTCTTATGCATGGAGGAGGCCCACCCCATTGCTATTGGTGCCACCGATACCCATAAGACGCTTGACACGCTAAGTCATGTCTGGTCCGAATTACAACGCATGGGAGCCACCCGCCATTCGCTGATGATAAACCTCGGTGGAGGCATGGTGACCGACTTGGGTGGTTTTGCCGCTTCCACCTTTAAACGAGGCATCAACTATATCAACATCCCCACCACACTTCTCTCGATGGTTGACGCCTCCGTTGGAGGTAAGACCGGCATCAACTTCGGAGGCCTGAAGAACGAGATTGGTGTTTTTAACAATGCTCATTCCGTCATCTTAGATACCACCTTCCTACGTACCATGGATAAAGAGAATCTACTTTCAGGCTATGCTGAAATGCTGAAGCATGGACTGATTAGCAACGAAGGGATGTGGGCAGAACTGCTGAATTTTGATGTGGAAAATATAACGAGTAGCGACCATCTTGAGAAACTGGGCTCAATGGTTTCCAAGAGCGTAGCAGTCAAACAAGACATCGTCGCTGAGGACCCCACGGAGCATGGCATCCGAAAAGCGCTGAACCTAGGTCATACGGCTGGGCACGCCTTCGAATCGCTGGCACTGAAGCGCAAAGCTATCCTTCATGGCTATGCTGTCGCCTATGGATTAGTGGTCGAACTCTATCTCTGTTGCGTGAAGACAGGCTTCCCGCAAGACAAGATGCGCCAGACCGTCACCTTTATCAAGGAGCATTATGGTCGTATGCCTATTACTTGCGATGACTATCCCCAGCTTATAGAGTTGATGCATCACGACAAGAAAAATGCTGGTAATGACATCAACTTCACACTGTTAAGTGATATTGGTGACATACGCATCAACCAGACAGCTTCTGAGGAAGAAATCAAAGAAGCATTAGACTTCTACAGAGAATATTAACAAGGAAAAACTACTACCTATTTAAATTACTAATAACCAACTCGATGGGGCTTATCCGTGAGGATGAGTCCCATTTTCCCTTACTATACGTTCTGCCTCCGCACGTGCCGGTTTTCCTGTTTCCGTAAGGGGAAGATGGTCAACCGTCACGAATCTACGGGGTTGCCAATATCGGGGGAGTACCTTTTCGCATACTATTTTCACTTCCTCAGTATTCGCTCCTTCCATCAGCAAGACAACAGTTTCACCTAAGCGTTCATCCTTCGCACGCGTAATCATATAAGGAACGGAGAGATGGGGGCGCAACAATCGTTCCACTTCCTCCATCTGTATCTTTATACCTCCCGAGCAAATTACATTATCTTTTCGCCCTAAGATTCGGAATTGTTGAGTTGACAGTTGAGAGTTGACCGTTGACAGTTCCACTATATCGTTGGTCACCAAAAGCCCGTCATGAACGGCAGGTGCGTCAATAACGAGACACCCCTCTTCTGTTTGTGATAGCGTCACGCCCTCAAAAGGTATGTACCAGCTACTGGCCATCGGTCCGTTAAGGCGTCGTAAAGCAATGTGGGATAAGGTCTCCGTCATACCGTAAGTGCTCCATACTGCATTCGGGAAATCCTTCAAAGCCTCCTGTAAATGATCGTCAATAGCCCCTCCTCCAATTATCAGATGCCGGATATGGCGCAAGCGGTCCCGTTCTTCCGACACCTGCAGTGAGTTATACACCTGCAAGGGTACCATAGCGGCAAAGTCTATGCAAGGGGGAAGACCCTCTTGGGTTGACTTCAACGGATGTCCCGAGGGTTCAACGGTAATCAGTTGCAGTCCGCGTTCTATAGCCCGCACCACCATCATCTTACCTGCTATATAGGCCGTTGACATACAAAGCAAAGCCGTATCACCACGCTTTAGTCCCAAGAAGTCACAAGTAATGCGCGCCGAATTCAGCATTCTGCGCTTTTCCACCCTCATCCGTTTAGGTACACCAGTACTACCACTGGTCTTTACCTCAACGTAAGGTGAGTCATTGTTCCATTCTTCCATAAAACTCTTCACTATTCACTCTCCACTAGGGCGAAGCCCGCTCCACAGTTTATCCCCCCTTATCTCTAACGGCATCGGAATGTTATCCGTAAAAAGCTGTCCCGTACCCAGTCCTTGCGGCATTGTAATATGATCACCATAGATATTACTGCATAGCTGGGCTATGGCATTCAGTCCGACATTGCTTTCCAGAGCGGAAGTAATCCACGAACCAATGAACATGTCACGAGCCACATCCACCCACTCTCTGACTCCCATCATACCTCCATGAAGCGAAGGCTTCAGGACAATATAGTGTGGTTTGATAATATTCAACAACTGTCGTTTTTGTTCCGGATCGTTCACCCCTATCAACTCTTCGTCCAATGCGATGGGGAGGGGTGACTCACGACACAATTCTGCCATATTGCCCCACTGTCCTGCTTTGAGAGGTTGCTCGATGGAATGCAATGCATACTGCGACAGCAGTTCGAGTTTATACAAAGCCTCATCGAATGTGAAAGCCCCGTTAGCATCCACCCGAAGTTCCACCTCATGATGACTATATCTGCTACGTATATTCTTGATCAGTTCCAGCTCTGCATCAAAGTCGATGGCTCCTATTTTCAGTTTCACGCAACGGAACCCTTGCTCCAGCTTTTGCTCTATCCGCTGGTTCATCTCCTCAAAACTACCCATCCATATCAGTCCGTTGATAGGTATTCCCACCTCACCTCTGCTAAAAGCAGTATCGAAGTTGGTAAATGCCGTTTCCAGTCCAAAGAGCATAGAGGGATAGTCGCGCATGGCTTCGTAAGGTATCTTGCCTGTCTGTTCCACCTCGTCACAGAAGTGGCGCAACACCTCCCCATAATTAGGAATATCATCACAGCTCAGTTGTGGTAATGGGGCACACTCCCCCACTCCAACTACGGCACTGTCTGTCACCTTTACCAGCCATATTTTCCTGGTAGTGTATATCCCACGACTTGTGCCAGCAGGCTGTTTGAAATGGAGCATCCGCTCCTCAATGGTTATCTTCATGGAATCTTAGGATATTTGTCAAAGTTGGGCTTACGCTTCTCAAGGAAAGCATGGCCTCCCTCCTGCGCTTCGTCCAGGAAATAATAGAGCATGGTGGCATCACCTGCCAACTGCTGGATACCAGCCTGTCCGTCGAGTTCTGCATTAAGTCCTGCCTTAATCATACGCAGGGCGATGGGTGAACGTTCTATCATTACCTCAGCCCATGCCACACACTCATCTTCCAGTTGCTGCAAGGGAACTACCTTGTTCACCATCCCCATCTCTTCAGCTTCTTTAGCTGTATATTGGCGACACAGGAACCAGATTTCACGTGCCTTCTTCTGTCCCACGATGCGAGCCAGATAGCTGCTTCCGAAACCGGCATCAAACGAGCCCACCTTAGGTCCGGTCTGTCCGAAGATGGCATTTTCCGAAGCAATGGTCAGGTCGCACACCAAGTGCAGCACATGACCGCCCCCGATGGCATAGCCGTTCACCATCGCTATCACAGGCTTGGGCAGTCGGCGTATCTGCATCTGCACATCAAGCACCGACAGACGGGGCACTCCCTCTTCGTCGATATAACCACCGCGCCCTTTCACATGCATGTCACCACCCGAGCAGAAAGCATGTTTTACGTCCTCCAACTTCTTTCCCTCCGGCACTTCTGACATTGCACCCGTCAGCAGCACCACACGGATGTTCTGCATTTCGCGGCAAAGGGAAAATGCCTGGCTCAGCTCTAGCGTTGTACGAGGGGTGAATGCATTGCGATAGCGTGCTCTGTTAATGGTAATCTTGGCAATGCCATGATACTCTTCGAAGAGGATTTCCTCGAACTTCCTAATCTCTTTCCATTCTCTTTTTTCCATAGTCTCCGAATTTTTGTGCAAATTTACATATAATTTCCGAGAATATAACTTTTTTTTGTACCTTTGCAGAAAATTTCAATTTATCAGCTATTTTTTTTTATGAACAAAACTACAATCTTTGTCAAGAATTTCTTATTTGTCGTGCTGGTATGCCTCTCTATAGGTACAGCACAGGCACAGGATAGGCTCTACACCGATGAGTTTCCCTTAGGGGATGTCACCTTACTCGACGGACCGCTGAAGAAGGCCCGCGACTTGAACATCAATGTGCTGATGAAGTACGACAACGACCGTCTGCTGGCACCGTATCTCAAGGAGGCAGGACTGACCCCTAAGGGAAAGTCGTATCCCAACTGGGACGGACTCGATGGTCACGTGGGTGGTCACTATCTGACGGCCTTGGCTATCAATGCCGCCACAGGCAGTAAGGAGTGCCAACAGCGTCTCGACTATTGGATCAGCGAACTGCAGACCTGTGCTGATGCCAACGCCAAGAACCACCCTGAGTGGGGTAAGGGCTATGTGGGCGGCGTGCCTGGCAGCAGTCGTATATGGCCGGCTTTCAAAAAAGGCGACTTCGGACCTTATTATGGTGCATGGGTGCCTTTCTATAATCTGCACAAAATGTACGCGGGTCTGCGCGATGCCTGGGTATATTGCGGCAACGAACAGGCCAAGGCACTCTTCCTCGGCTTCTGCGACTGGGCCATCGATTTGACGGCTGGCCTATCTGATGCCCAGATGGAGCGTGCGCTCGATACTGAACATGGCGGCATGAACGAGGTGCTGGCAGATGCCTATGCCATCACTGGCAAACAAAAATATCTCGATGTAGCTCGCCGATTCTCCCACCGCCGTCTGCTTAACCCACTGATGCAGCGCCGCGACTGCCTGGATAACATGCATGCCAACACGCAGGTGCCTAAGGTAGTGGGATTTGAACGTATTGCCGAGTTGGCGGGCGACGAGGCTTATCACACCGCCGGTGCCTACTTCTGGGACATTGTCACGGGTGAGCGCTCACTGGCTTTCGGAGGCAATAGCCGTCGCGAGCACTTCCCCAGCAAAGAGGCTTGCCAGGACTTCGTAACAGACATCGACGGTCCCGAGAGCTGCAACACCAACAACATGCTGAAGCTAACGGAGGATTTGCATCGCCGCAATCCAGAGGCACGCTATGCCGACTTCTTCGAGCTCGCCACCTTCAACCATATCCTCTCCACCCAGCATCCAGAGCATGGCGGTTATGTGTATTTCACATCGGCTCGCCCGCGCCATTATCGCAATTACTCAGCTCCCAATGAAGCCATGTGGTGCTGTGTAGGTACGGGCATGGAGAACCATGGCAAGTATGGTCAGTTCATCTATACCCACGTAGGTGATGCCCTCTATGTGAACCTCTTCGTAGCTTCCGAACTGAACTGGAAGGCGAAAGGCATCACAATCCGTCAGGAGACCACTTTCCCCTATGCCGAGACCAGCAAGATAACCATTGCTGGTGGCAAGGGCAAGTTTGCGCTCAATGTGCGCTATCCTGGTTGGGTGAAGCCCGGACAGTTCAGTGTTAAGGTAAATGGTAAGCCCGTGAGCATCGTCACTGGTCCTTCATCGTACGTCACCATCGACCGCCAGTGGAAGAAAGGCGATGTCGTCGAGATGATCTTCCCGATGTACAGTTATGTGAAGTATCTGCCCAATCTGCCTCAGTATATCGCTCTGATGCACGGTCCCGTGATGCTCGCCATGAAGACGGGCACCGAAGATCTTGCACATCTAATTGCCGATGACAGCCGTTTCGGACAGCTTGCCACAGGTAAGAAGCTGCCAACAGACCAGGCGCCTATTCTTATTAATAATAATATAGGTGAGATTGCCAACCAGCTCGTGCCCATAGCAGGCAAGCCCCTCCACTTCACCATCACCACCAAGATGGAAAATGAGATCCGTAATGAGCTAATGCCGTTCTTCGAACTCCATGATGCCCGATACATGATGTACTGGCTCGCCCTTTCAGAGGACAGCTACAAGGGCTATCTTGACAATCTTGCCAAGCAGGAACAGGAGCGCCAGGCACTCGAAGATCGCACCGTCGATAAAGTGCAGCCCGGAGAGCAGCAGCCTGAGAGCGACCACTTCATGGAGACCGACGACTCATTCGTGGGCAACTCCAACGATGTATTCTACCGCGATGCCAGCAACGGCCATTACTTCAGCTACCTGATGCAGACAGGTGGAAAGACCGACCTCAGCCTACGTCTGAAGTACTGGGGCGTGGGTGAGTGGAAGAGCCACGAGTTCGACATCTTCGTCGATGATGTGCTGGTGACGTCGGTGAACAACACGGGCAAATATCGCATCTCAAAGTTCATCTACGAGACCTATCCAGTGCCTGCCGAAGCACTGAAGGGTAAAAAGCAAGTGCGCGTGAAGTTCGTAGCCAAGCCGAAGAAACAGATCGGTGAGATCTACGAAGTGAGACTAGTGACAACCCCCACCTCTTAAGGGTGGGGTATCACGGCGATGACACTATCAAGCTGACCGAAACAGAACTAAATTATACCTACATTATGACAACAAGATTCACTACTAAACTACTGCTACTGATGCTGGCATTACCTGCCATGGCACAGTCAGGTCTTAACAAGAAAGAGTTCAACAAATACTGGCGTATAGAATCCGAAGCCACCGATTATCAGGTCAGCTTTTCGGGAGACACCTGTGAAGTGACAGCCCCCAAGGGACTGACTCTCTGGCGCAAGCAACCTTTCACAGCCAATACCCTTGTAGAATACGATGCCATGGTGATGGACGACCGGCTGAGCGACCTGAACTGCTTCTGGCTGGCCAGTGACCCAAAGCAAAAAGACATCTGGACAAGAGCAGACTGGCGAAGTGGCATCTTCGTAAGATGCTACTCACTGCAGATGTATTACTTAGGCTATGGCGGCAATCACAACACGACCACCCGCTTCCGCAGATATACTGGTGACGAACGAGGAATAGACGATGCCGCCCAACGGCCGGCCATCTTGAAAGAATACACTGACCCAGCCCACTTACTTCGCCCGAACCATTGGTACCACATCAAGATAGAGAGCAGCAATGGCCGTACACGCTTTTATGTGGACAACGAACTCATTGTGGACTACCTCGACCCACAGCCCCTGCAGAAGGGGTGGTTCGGTTTTCGAACAACCCTTTCACGCACACGTATCACCAATTTTCAAGCAAGACCCATTGACAACAGCCTACAAGCTACAGGCATACCTCTTCACTGGCTCCAAGAACCACAGGGAGAGCAACCTGTCACCTTTGGCATACCATTTCGTCAAGGTGAACTCAAGGATGCCAGTATGTTAGCATTAGATAATGGCACTCCATCTGCCGCATGGCCAACAGCATGGTGGCCTGACGGTTCTGTGAAGTGGGCAGCACTGTCAGCAGTAGCCGACAGCAAGACCTTACGTGTGGTAAAGAAAAATAAAAAAGCCAAATCGGCACCAAGCATCACTGTCAGCGACAATGGCAGTCACTATGCCGTCAGCACAGGACGACTATGTGCATGGCTACCGAAGACTGGCAAGACACTGATTGACAGTATGACCATCGATGGAAAGACTGTTGCTACCAATACCATCCTCACAGCCACAACGACAAAAGGAAGCTACACCTCATATATAAATAAAGTAGGCATAGAGCATCAGCGTGCAGTAGATGCCGTTGTCAGGATAGACGGATGCCACAGCGATGGTCAGCGCCATTGGCTGCCATTCACCATCCGCCTGCACTTCTGGCAAGGTAGCCAACAGGTAAAGATGATTCATACGTTTACCTATGACGGGGAACAGACATCGGACTTCATAACTTCATTGGGTATTCGCTTTGGTGTACCCATGCGGACAGAGACATACAACCGGCATATTGCTTTTGCCATGTCGCCAGATCGCCTATGGACAGAACCCGTACAACCCCTCGACGGGCGTCGTGAACTACGCATGGCTCTATCGCCTTCGGAAGAAGGCCGCGGCATTCCCCAGAAGCACAACATTCAGATGGACCAGATGCAAGGCAAGCGAATTCCTCCTCGTGACGTTTTCGACAATATTGGCCAGTCACTCATCGACAACTGGGCACAATGGGATGGTTTCCGTTTGTCGCAACTGACAGACAATGCCTTCTCTATCCGCAAGCGTGCCACCAGCACCTCTCCGTGGTTAGGAACGCTGACGGGCAATCGCTCGCCAGGCTATGCCTTTGTAGGCGACACTGAAGGTGGTCTGGCTGTCAGGCTCAAGGACTTCTGGCAGTCGTACCCATCGACCATTGAGGTCAGCGACGCCCGCAGCAGCGAGGCTCATCTGACGTTGTACCTGTGGAGTCCTGAGGCTGAGCCTATGAACCTATGCCACTACGACACCATTGCCCACGGACTTAAGGAGAGTTACGAGGATGTTCAGGAGGGGATGAGTACACCATACGGCATCGCCCGCACCTGTGAATTATGGCTCCTACCCCAACTGGGCTATCAGGGACCAGAGGCTACCAGCAAGCAGATTGCCCAGCTCAACGACGAGAATCGTCTGCTACCCACTCCCGAATACCTGCATAGTCGTCAGGCCTTTGGCATCTGGTCATTGCCAACCGATAACACTGAGGTTGAACAGCGTCTGAACGAATACATCACCATCTACCAAAAGGAGATTGAACGTCATAAATGGTATGGATTCTGGAACTATGGCGACTTCATGCATGCCTATGATCCCGAACGTGATGAGTGGCGCTACGATGTAGGAGGCTATGCCTGGGACAACACCGAGCTAGCATCACCCATGTGGCTTTGGGCCATGTTCCTGCGCTCTGGCCGTCAGGATATTTGGCACATGGCAGAGGCTATGACCCGACACAACAGCGAGGTTGACACCTATCACATTGGTCCTTTTGCCCCATTGGGTAGCCGCCATAATGTCAGCCATTGGGGCTGTGGAGCCAAGGAAGCCCGCATCTCGCAATCAGCCTTCTTACGCTATTATTACTATCTAACAGCTGATGAGCGTACAGGTGACCTGATGCATGCTCAAACCGATGCTGACACCCTGCTGTGGAATCTCGACCCCATGCGACTGGCAGAACCACGCGAAAAATATCCTTGCTCTGCTCCAGCTCGTCTGCGTATAGGACCCGACTGGATGGCCTATGCAGGCAATTGGATGACAGAGTGGGAACGCACAGGCAACACCTACTATCGCGATAAGATCATGGCTGGCATGCAGTTGATAGCCAGTCTTTCCGACGGTCTGTTCACCGGTAACAAAGCTTTAGGTTATGACCCACAGACAGGCCGCATCAGTTATGACGGTCCTGCAGATTTGCGCAACACCAATCATCTGCTCAGCATCATGGGAGGCTTTGAGGTCATTAACGAACTCATGCCTATGATGGACTGCAAGTCTTTTGAGCAGGTCTGGCTTGACCACGCCCGTCGCTACCGCCAGATGGCACTGAAGGTCAGTAGGAACAACTTCCCTGTTCGTCGCTTGGATGCCTATGCAGCATGGCGCGACCGTGATGCACAACGGAAGGCTGCTGTCTGGAGTGCGCTATTGGCACCACGCAAAGGAATCTCCACCAACGAGGCGGCACTTTGGTCGCTCGATGCCATATACATGTTAGAGGTGCTACCCTAAGACAGCACCTCTAACATCATACATCAAACTTCAGCCTTCATACATCTTACTTCTTCAAATATTTTGCCAGCGGGCTGTTGTTTGCACGTAGTCCCTTGGCAATGCTTTGAGCATTCGTCTTGGCCCCCAAGAGAGAAGTATGCGTATGGTCATGATTAAAATATTTCATGGCCTTCTCCTTCTTGCCACATTTCTTGTCCAGGAAGTCTGCCGTGATGTTATGCAGGTCAACAAACTCTACACCCGTATCTTCTGCCACCTCACGATACCACTTGCCATAGGTGTCATTCCGACGTTCTATCTTGCCGTCTGTCCATTCGTTGCGCGGAGTCAACGAAACCAGAATAGGCGTAGCTCCTTTCTCGCGCACATCCTGAATAAACTTCTTCAGATACCATCCAAAAGAGTAAACTACCTCATAGCTACCCACCTGTGCATTTGACTTCAGCTTCTGGTCGATAACATTCTGCTTGGCAAGGTCTTCCTTGGCAGCCTGCATTCTATAGACATGACAGGTGTCGTTAGCTGATGCAATGGCAGCACGGTATTTCGGTTTGTCGATGGCCCCGATGTCATTATGGCCAAATTGTATCAGCACGAAGTCACCAGGTTTCAGACTGTTATACACCTTCTCCCACCGGCCCTCGTTCAGATAAGTGCGACAGCTTCGACCGGCCATCGCAGCATTCACGATATCTATCTTCGTTTCGTCAAAGATCGTATTGGCTACTGCACCCCAGCCCCACATACCGTTCTCATCTTTGTCAGCATTCTTAACAGTACTGTCACCCGTAATAAACACGACAGGTTTTCCATCGGTGCGCGTCAGGTCATACACAGGCAATTGCACATTGCGCATCATAGCCTTCAGTGGATTCAGTGCAGGGTTGTGGCTGGCCATGATACCCTCAGCAGCAGAGCGGGCATTCATCATAGCTCCGAAACGGCTGGTGTGTATCTTGTCCAAAAAGAAGTGGTAACTGGTTTTCCACGGACCATAGGCATCCAGTTTCTTTCCTGAAATTTCATTCAAGTCAATAAAGGGCACCCCCTCTTCTGCTGCTACCTGCATCAGCCACTGTGTGTGCGGCTTACGGACTATCTTGCCTTGTTCGTCGTAGGCATTGCGCGGTGTCAGTGACATCAGGATGGGGAAACCTCCTTTCGCGCGCACATCATTTATATATTTACGCATATAGCCGCCATAAGTATAGACGGTCTCTTTCTCACCCGTCTCTTTAATGGTTACATTCAGCGTATCACAACCCGTTCCGGGAATACTGGCCCTGGCACGTCCGGAGTCATAGGGACCATTGTCATTGTGGCCAATAGAGATGATGACCCAGTCACCCGGACGGATAGCCTGGCGAATAGGGTCCCATAACTTGTTATAGAAAGTGCGACTGCTCATACCGCCCAATGCCTGATTCTCCACCGTAATACGTGTAGGGTCAAAATACTCATGGGCATAGTAGCCCCATCCCCACTGGCCATTATTACCATTACCCAGCGTACCCGTACGCATTGTGGAATTACCTATCAGAAACAACACAGGGTTATTACCACGACGACTAGAACCCGGAACGGGTCTGGCGGTCATAGCCTTTGCAATACTGTCTGGAGTATTGTCAACTACCCCATTTACATCTTTCACGCCACCACGGTCAGCAACCTGCGATGAAGCTGACATGGCAATTGCAGTCAAAATACTGCATAGAAAACCTCTCATCATATTATCACGTTTTAGATATCAATTTGTTTTATCATGCAAACTTACACATTTTTTTTGTTTTATAGCCCCTTTATTAGGAAAAATTAGGTAAAAAGGAAAAAAAACGCCAAAATATTTTCATAAATGCAAAAAAGTCCTTATATTTGCACGTCCTAACAAACAAAGTAGAATCTACTAATGCTAATTTTATGTATAAAACTAATTTTATCAAAGGTACTGTCATGCCATTTGTCATGATGTGCTCTGCTATGCTTTTAATCCCACCAATGTCGGGTATGCAGGACGCTTACGCCTCTGTACAGCAGCAAGGTAGCATTTCAGGAACGGTTGTCGACAGTCAGGGCGAACCTATTATTGGTGCCAGTGTGGTAATCTTAGGTGGCAAGACCGTTCAAGGTACGGTAACGGACTTTGATGGTAACTTCACATTAAATGTTGCACCTGGTACCCAGTTGAAAATTTCGTATGTCGGCTACAAGGAACTGACCGTGAAGGCAGCCAAGGGCATGAAGATCACCCTCGAGGAGGAATCTACCATGCTGCAGGGTGTCGAGGTCGTTGCCTACGGTGTCCAGAAGAAAGTTACCGTTACCGGTGCTCTTTCTTCCGTCAAGGCTGAAGATTTGACCCGAACGCCAGTATCTTCAGTGAACAACGTGTTGGCCGGTCAACTCTCCGGTGTGACCACGGTTCAAACCTCTGGTGAGCCTGGTGCTGATGCTGCCACCATTTTCGTTCGTGGACAAGGAACGTGGGCAGACTCTTCACCACTGATTCAGGTCGATGGAGTTGAACGTGAAATGTGGGACATTGACCCTAATGAAATCGAGAGTATTACCGTTCTGAAAGACGCCTCCGCTACTGCCGTATTCGGTGTTCGTGGTGCTAACGGTGTCGTACTGATTACCACCAAGCGTGGACAGGAAGGTAAGGCTAAGATTTCTATCAACTCATCTTTCTCTGCCGTTACGCCGACAAAGATGGTTGAGCAGGCCAACTCTTACGAGTATGCCACATTCCACAATGCCATGAGTGCCAATGACGGTAAGAATGGCTATTTCTCACAAAGTGTCATCGACATGTTCCAGGACGGAACCGACCCTATTCGCTTCCCGAGCATAAAGTGGACCGACTACCTGATGAAGGATGTCACCCTGCAACAGCAGCACAACATCAACATCAGTGGTGGTAATAAGACGGTGAAATACTTCATCAGTGCCGGTTACATGTCACAGGATGGTATCTTTGAGGAGTTCGACCGTCCCTACGACTATGGTTATCAGTACCAGCGTTTCAACTATCGCTCTAACTTGGATATCAATGTTACCAAGACAACTCAGGTCAGTTTTAACATCTCTGGTAAAGTTGATAACTCTGCCAAGCCTCATACAGGTCAGTCTTCTGACCAGATGATTCGCGAGATGTATTGGGCTTCTCCTTTTAGCAGCCCAGGCTTTGTCGATGGAAAATACATTGTCACCAGTGTCTCAGACGCTGACAACTCTGTGGATCAACTCCTGCAGCCACAGGGCGAGACCGCCTCTGTACTGCCTTTCGGTACCAGCACACCTATGGCTTATGCTATGAATCAGCCCGGTGCTTACCATTACAATAACAACAAAATGCAGATGGACCTCATCCTCGACCAGAAGCTCGACTTCATCACGAAGGGTCTGTCGATGAAGCTGAAGGGTTCTTACAACAGTTCTTATCAGGTTCGTAAGGAAATCACCCACAGTGCAGCTACCTATACGCCCGTCTATCGGAAGTATGCGCTGACCGATGACGAAGGCAATCCCATCCAGACCGGTACGAAGACCATCATCAACAAGCAGGGTGTGGAAGAAGTCATTCCCGTCTATGCCTGGGGTGAGCGTACAGACCTGCGCCTGGGCGGTGACAATACCGATCCTGTTTATTCCAACTCATCGCCCATCAAGGGACGCAACTGGTACATTGAAGGTTCGCTGAACTACAACCGTTCTTTTGGTGAACATACTGTATCAGCCTTGGCTCTGTACAACCAGAGTAAGGAATACTATTACGGTAGCAATGAATATAATGATATTCCCCGCACCTACGTCGGCCTGGTAGGACGTGTCACTTACGACTGGAACAACCGCTATATGGCAGAGTTCAACATCGGTTACAACGGTTCCGAGAACTTTGCTCCTGGCAAGCGCTTCGGTGTATTCCCTGCAGGATCTATCGGTTGGGTAGCCAGCGACGAGCCATTCTTCAAGCCCATCAAGAAGGTGGTCAGCTTCTTGAAACTCCGTGCTTCGTGGGGTCTCGTCGGTAACGATAAGATTGGTGGTAGCCGCTTCATGTATATGGCTGACCCCTACGTGGTCAACCAGACTGCTACTTTCGACCGCTTCACCTATACCAGCGTGAACGAGCCTGGCTTCGCATACCTCTTCGGTATCGAGAACGGCACGCCTACCAAGGGTGCCTATGAGTCATCCAAGAACAACCCAGAAGTTTCCTGGGAGAAGGCCTTCAAGCAAGACTATGGTTTCGACATGAATTTCTTCGATGACCGTCTGCGTACGGTATTCGATTACTATAAAGAGCATCGTACAAACATTCTTTGGCAAGACGGAACAGTTCCTGGATTCCTTGGTTTTACTGTTCCTTATACTAACTTTGGTATTGTTGATAGCCACGGTTGGGAGTTGTCTATCAACTGGCAGGACAAGATTGGCAAGGATTTCCGCTATTCAGTGAAGATGAACCTCTCACACAACCAGAACGAGATTATCGAGGACCGTCAGGCTCCTCAGCAGAATGAATATATGTACTCGCGCGGCCACCGTATCGGTTCTCGTCTGCAGTACAAGTTCTGGAAGTTCTACTATGATGGTGCTGAGGCCGACTATGAAAAGGAGTTCGGCACTCCATTCCCAAAGCAAATGGTTAAAGACAAGCTCTATCCTGGCGACTGCGTATTCGTTGACCTCGACAAAAACGGTATCATCGATGCTAACGATATGAGTCGTGATTACGGCTATACCGACGACCCACAGTACATTGCAGGTCTGAATCTGGCTGCTTACTATAAAAACTTCTCGTTCAGTGCCCAGTTCACGGCTGCATGGGATGTAAGCCGTGTGCTTGGCGACGTCTTCCGCCGTCCATTCCAGAACCGTTCTACCGTGCTCGACGGTGGCTTGCTGAAGTACCATCTGGAGAACACCTGGACGGTTGAGAATCCCGACCCGAATGCAGAGTATCCCCGTGCTACTTGGGATAATGCCGACCAAAACTATGCCGCTTCTACTCTATTCGAGAAAGATGCTAAATACCTGCGTCTGAAGACTCTTCAGATTGCCTACGATTTCAAGTTCCCCTTCATGAAGAAACTGGGTCTGACCCACTTGCAAGTCGCTCTGAGTGGTTACAACCTGTTCACCATTACTCCGTATAAGTTTGGTGATCCTGAGGCTCGTGCCAGTACGACTCCGTCTTATCCACTACAGCGTACTTATACCGCAAGTCTTAAACTCGGATTCTAATATATAAATAAATAAGGTATAAAATTATGAAACTACATCATAAAATCATTTCGGGAGTTGTGTCGCTGATGATTGGCAGCATGGCGTTCACGGCATGTACCGACGATGTCAAGTTCGGTAACGCCTTCATTGAGAAGACTCCTGGCGGAACCGTGTCGCTCGACACTGTGTTTAGTAGTGCTGAATATACCAAGCAGTTCCTGGTGGGACTCTATGTATTGCAGTACTACGGACTGCCTTTCAAGAACGCTACTGTGGCTCCTTGGAGTGTCAGTTACTGGAACTCGAAGATGGACGCCATGACCGACTGCTACCAGCAGCACTTCAGTGGTGGCGGTGCCTTCGGCAAATACTACGGCGGACTGCTGACCTCGGCAGACATTGGCAACACCGACCATCCGCTGATTTCCTACACCCACGACTTTGTGTGGGAGGTGGTCAGACGCTGTTACCTGCTGATGGATAACATCGATAAAGTTCCCGGTTTGACCGAGGCTGAAAAGAAGAACATGATAGCTCAGGCTAAGTGTCTGATTGCCGCACGCTACTTCGACCTCTATTCTATCTATGGCGGTCTACCTATCATCGATCATACCTTTACCGGTCTTGAAGGCAGTTACCAGATTCCCCGTTCCTCGGCAGAGAAGACCGCAAACTTCATGGTCAACCTGCTTGACGAGGCCATCCCCGACCTCCGTTGGGCATACAATGGAACTACCATCGAGACCGATGCCGCCAACAACACGGGCCGCTGGACAGCAGCCGGTGCTATGGCACTGAAAGCCAAGATCCTGCTGTTCAACGCCTCTCCGTTGTATAATGCCGACCAGGGCTACTTTGGTGGCACAACACAAGCCGAGAAAGACAGCTTGGTATGGCACGGTGACTTCAAGCAGGAGCGCTGGCAGCGTGCCCTGCAGGCTTGCGAAGACTTTATGAACCGCAATGTCCAGGAGGGTAACTGGTATCAGCTGAACCAGGCTACAGGAACCGCACCTGAGGATTATCGTCAGGCTTACCGCATGGGTTATATCTACCAGGGCAGCCGTGAAATCATTCACTGTACCCGTGTAACTGGACAGACCAGTAACAAGGCTTCTTACCAGTGGGCTAATTTCGTTGGTCCGTTCGGTACCAGCAAAGGCCCATACCGTCACTCCTATAATCCTACTGAGGAGTATGTTGAGATGTTCCCTTGGAAGGATGGCAGACCGTTTAACTGGGATGTGGACTCTCTCAATGGTAACATTGGCGGTCAAAACGGTCAACTGTTCTATAAGTGGACCAAGGGCAAGGTGACCAAAAAGGAAGCCTCGCGTGACCCGCGTCTCTATGAGAATGCTATTGTCTGCAGCCAGACACTCTCGCTGAACTGGACTACCGGCAAGGCCGAGGGTGACGTCTATGAGCTCTGGGTCAACGGTGAGCATGAAGGTACCGATGCTGCTGCCATCGATGAGAAGACTGGTGAAGTGAAAGTCATGGAGAAAGATCTGGGCCGCTTTGCCACGGGCTATGGTTGCATCAAATACTACCTAGGACAGGAGTATTACGGCAAATACACCCAATGGGTTTACCTAAGCTACGACGAGATGCTGCTGATGTATGCCGAGTGTCTGGCACAGTGCGGTCAGCTTGACAAGGCCATTCAGCAGGTTGACCTGGTTCGTGCACGTGTCGGTCTGAAGGGACTGAAGTATGGTCAGGCTGCCTATAAGGGCGACAAGAGCAAACTGCCAGACTTGAGTACCAAGGAAGGTTTGGTTGAGGACATCCTCCGCGAGCGTGCATGCGAGCTGGGTATGAGCAACAACCGCTATTACGACATGATCCGCTACAAGCGTACCGACTGGATGACCAAGAAACTGCATGGTCTGATTACCTTCCGTATGATGCTGAACTCCAAGCGCGAGCTGATTCAGAACAACAGTGCCTATATCGGAACCGACAAGGACGCTGGTGTAGCAGAACCGAGCATGTTCACCTATCAGAAGTTTGAGATTCAGAACCCAAAGCGTTACTTGTGGGATTACCAGCCCAACGATCCTACTGTTCTGAAGTGGCTGCTGATGCCTTTCCCACTGTCTGAGATTAACAAGGGTTACGGACTAGTCCAGAACCCGGGATGGTAAAATATAATTAGTAATGAGAAATTAGAATTTAGGAATTATGATTACTAAAGTAAAACATATATTCGTGCTACCACTGCTTGCAGGCCTCAGCCTGCCAGCAGCAGCACAGCAAGACAGCACAGGCATCAGTTTCGTGGATCAGGTCATTGAGGTGGGAGCCAACAAAAACTTCACCCGTGCCCAATCTACCGCTGCCGTGTCGGTTATAACCAATAAAGATGTCGATAAGCGTTCTGCCAAGAATATCGGTAACTCCATTCTTGGCCAGGGCAATGGCTTAGTATCCTTGCAAGGCTCAGGGACCTATTTTGAGCAGAACCCCACATTCTACGTTCGTGGACTACAGAGTCTGAGCACCAGCGCACCCTTAGTGCTGGTCGATGGTGTAGAACGTGACATGAGTATTGTCAGTCCCGAAGAAGTTGACCACGTAGCCATTCTGAAGGACGCTGCCGCCGTGGCACTCTATGGCTACAAAGGTGCCAACGGAGCCATCCTGATTACCACCAAGCGTGGTCAGTATAATTCGCGCAACATCCGTGTCAGCTATGACCACCTGTTCAACTTCCAGTCTAACCGACCAAAATTTGTTGATGGTGCCACCTTTGCAAGTGCCATGAACGAGGCTTTGGTCAACGAAGGTGGTGCTCCCCGTTATACTCCAGAAGAGATTGCCGCCTTCCAGAATGGCAACTATCCCTATCAGTACCCCAGTGTTAACTGGGTCGATGAGACCTTCCGCAAGAGCGGTGTTACTAATAAGATAGCTGTTGAATTCAGTGGTGGTGGTGAGAAGTTCCGCTATTTTACGATGGTCAACCTCGTTTCTGACAAAGGTTTCATCAAGAATTACGATGCCACTGATGGTTACTCCACTCAAGACAAGTACGTCCGTGGTAACCTGCGTACCAATCTGGACATCGACCTCACTCCAACGACCATGCTGAAAGTCAACATGTTGGGAGTACTGAGTGAGATGTCTCGCCCAAGCGGACCCACCTCTATCGGCAGTTCTTCTTCGACTGCAAAAGCTGATCTTTGGGATATGATTTATAGCACTCCGTCGCTGGCCTTCCCTATTAAGAATGAAAACGAAGACTGGGGTGGCAGCTCTACCTACAGTGGTGTCAACAACCCTGTGGCCCAGTCTTCTGGCGCGGCATACTATAAATTACATGAGCGTGCCCTCTTCGCCGACATGACCTTGAAACAGGACTTGAAATACTGGTTGCCAGGCTTAAGCTTTACCGCTCGTTTAGGCTATGACACCTTCTCTACCCTTTACGAAGATCATAGTATGACCTACGTTTATGGTATGTATCCCGCTACTGGTGTTGGCACCAAAGGCGATTACTGGTCATCAGGTACCCAAGGCACCATGAGTAAAAACTCAGGAACTGTCGATTGGGCACGTCGCTTCATTGTACAAGCCGGCTTCAATTTCGACCGTACTTTTGCTGACAAGCATTATGTATATAGCCAACTGAAGTGGGACTATGAATACCAAAACTCGACAGGTAGCACAGGTTACACTATCTACCGCCAAAACATTTCATGGTTAGGCCACTATGCTTACGACAATCGTTATATCGGTGAGGTGGCTTTGGTATATTCAGGCAGCAACCGTTTGGCTCCTGGCACCAAGTGGAATCTGTCACCGACATTCTCTGCTGCTTGGGTAGCTTCTAACGAGAATTTCATGAAGGATATCAACTGGATTGACTTCCTGAAGCTCCGCGCCAGCTACGGCATCATCAACGCAGACTATTTACCAGGTGACAATGTTTGGAACTACTATGCACTGTCTTATGGTCAAGCCTCTTCGAACACGGGCAGCTATCCCTTCGGCTCTGGTTACGAACCTGTATATGCAAACTCCACGCTGGGCCTGCTGCCTACGGCCGATCCGAAGCACGAGAAGGCTCAGAAGTTTAATATAGGTATCGAAGCTGCGCTCTTCAAAGGCCTGAATGTTGAAATCGACTATTACTCACAAGTTCGCAAGGACATCTGGGTAGCAGGTACTGGTGCTTACACCGCCCTCATCGGCTTCGATGCTCCTTATATCAACGCTGGAAAGGTCAACAGCCACGGTTTCGAGTTGTCTCTCGACTACACCAAGACCTTGGGCGAGGTTACTTTCAACGTAGGTGGTGCTTTCAACCTCAACAAGAATGAGATTAAGGAGCAGGCTGAAGAGCCTAAGGCTTTCGACAACCTCGTAGAGACAGGCAATCCGCTGAACTCCACCTACGGACTGGTAGCCATCGGACTGTTCAAGGACCAGGCTGACATCGACAATAGTCCATCACAGAAATTCACCACCGTCCGTCCTGGTGACATCAAATATCTGGATATCAACGAAGACGGTGTCATCGATGCCAACGACAAGACCAAGATTGGCTATAGCGGCTATGCACCTGAGATTTTCTACAACTTCCACGCAGGAGCAGAGTATAAGGGCGCTGGTATTGACCTGATGTTCCAGGGAGTTGGCCGCTATAGCGCCAACCTCAATGCAAAAGGTATGTATTGGCCACTGCTGAACAGCACCTCACTCTCACAGCAATATTACGATGGACGATGGACAGCCAGCAATCCCGACCCGAATGCTGCCTTCCCACGTCTGACCACCACCAGCAATGCCAACAACTACCAGACCAGTACCTTCTGGCAGCGTAACCGTGCATTCCTGAAGTTGCGTAATGTGGAACTGTACTACAACTTCCCCACTACACTGCTGCAGAAGACCGGCTTCATCAACAAGGCCAAGCTCTACGTGCGTGGCGTCGATCTGCTTTGCTTCGATCACATGGACGATGCTGATCCTGAGAACTATGGTGTGACAGCTCCTGTCAACAAGAGCGTAGTCCTAGGTGTACAGATGTCATTCTAACTTTTAAACAGACAGAAGATTATGAAACTGAAGAATATTTTATTAAGCGGACTTGCCATCGTTACACTGGCTTCATGCGGCGACAAGATGAACTACAAGGAGTTCAGCGTGTACGACGAGGCTTATATGCAGAAGAAGTTTGAGCGTGCCGGTGGTTTCCTGTCCACCATCTATGCCGACCTCGACTCCGACTTCGGCAATTACAATGGTGCCACGCTCGCATCGGCTACCGACGAGGCCGTCTATTCACATGACGGTAACTCCATCGAGAGTTTCTTCAACGGAGCCTGGAGCCCTACCAATGCCAATAGCTCCATCTGGACTACCTGCTATCATGGCATCGCCTATTGTAACCTGTTCCTGGATGAGTTCACGGACCTGACGTTCGACGACTACAAACTCGACAAGAACTTCAAGGCAGAGATGTACCAGTATAACAACTACCAATGGGAGGCCCGCTGGGCACGTGCCTACTTCTACTTTCTGCTGGTTCGTCAGTATGGTGGTGTACCCTTGCTGACAGAGAACCTGTCTGCTGAAGAGGCCAATGCACAGCCCCGTGCTACCGCAGAGGAAATCTTCGAGTTCATCGACGATGAGTGTGAAGCCATCAAGGACGAAATCACCGAGGACTATGGTGACTTGGGCAACCTAGCTATGACGCCCGCCAACAACGGACGTGCCAACAACCTGGCTGTGCTTGCCCTGCGTGCCCGTGCTGCCCTCTATCATGCCAGCCCTCTCTTCAATCCTGATAATAACCAGGAACTCTGGCGCAAGGCTGCAGAGGCCAACAAAGCCGTCATTGACGCTTGTACCGCCCGTGGCATGAAGCTGTCTAACGACTACAAGGGCTTATTCATCGGCAACACCAGCTGGAGCGATGCCGCTGCTGTGGGTGAAATCATCTTCGGACGTCGTATGCCGACCGAGAACCGCACCTTCGAGACCAACAACTTCCCCGTGGGCATGACTGGTGCAGGTGCTGGCGGTGGCGGTGGAAACTGTCCCTCGCAGAACCTCGTGGAGGCCTACGAGAACGGCGACAAGCGCTTTGCCGCGTCCATTGCCTGCAATGGTGACTCTTGGCCTAATGCCAACACCCAGCCGCTGGAGACCTTTGTCGGCGGTGTCAACGGTCTGCCTAATACATACGCCACTACTACGGGCTACTATCTAAAGAAGTACGTTACGGAGTCGGTACAGATTGCTGGTAACGGTGCCAACACCTGTAAGCACGTATGGGTGACCTTCCGCTTAGCAGAGTTCTACCTGAACTATGCCGAGGCTATGTTTAACCTCTCAGGCAGTGCCTATTCAGCCGTCACAGGATTCGCCATGACTCCCGAGGCTGCTATCAACGTGGTTCGTAAGCGCGCCGGCTTGGCCAACATCGCCAAGGACTTGAGTGCCGCTGATTTCAAGGCCAAACTCGAGAACGAGCGCTTCGTAGAGCTGGCTTTCGAGGGTCATCGTTTCTTCGACGTTCGTCGCTGGAAGGAAGCCGAGAAGTACTTCAAGACCATCTATGGTATGGAAATCATCAAGAATGCCGACGGTTCATACACTGAGACTAAGAAGGTGGTGCAGAACCGCCTGTGGGAGGACAAGATGTACCTCTTCCCCATTCCGCAGACCGAGATTCTTAAGTCCGGTAACATACTGACTCAGAACCCTGGCTGGAATTAACGACCCATGTAGGCAGGGCATGAGTGTCCTGCCTACATTTAAAAAATGTAAAAAAAACGGGAGATTATTTGCACTTTTGCTTTTTTTCCTTACTTTTGCATTAAAATAAACTTTACTTTCTTTTATATTACTAATTTAAACCAAATTTAATTATGAAAAAATTTTATCTTCTTTTCGCTGCGCTGTTTGCTTTTACAGTGATTGCAACAGCTGGTACAAAGAACCTGTACAAGCAGGATTTTGAGTCTGCAGGCACTCCTGCCGATGCAGGTTGGAAATCTCCTAACCTCGCCGGCAACATGTCGATGCAGTCCACAGAGTATGGGGCTTGGTTCCGTTTTAGCCTCGGTGCTAACAACAACCGTAATGCCGTTCTGGATTTCAACTACGGAAGAGAGGCTGGTATTTTTGAAGGTCAGGATGTCAAAGAGTACACTGTGAAATTCCAGTGGGGTTTCGTTCGAAATTCTTTGGCTGCTAAGCCTCAGGATACTCAGTTCTCTACAGAGCTTGCACTGTTGAACAACAGTTGGGCTTATGTTAGCAACAAATCAAATGGTTACAATGTTAACAATGGTCAGTATTGTACCTTAGACTCGATTTGCCTCTTCTCTATTACTCAGCTGAAGGGCGCTTATTCTGACACTAACCCTTATTGGATAGACAATCAGGACGTCAGCACTCATGCAACAGAATTCGTTGTAAACAGAGACACTACCAACGCTACTATCACGCTGGCAGAAGGTATGTGGTACGACATCGAGGTAACTATTAACACCGAGACCAAGCAGACTAAGTGGAAGATTTCTGAGCTTGAAGGTGCAGAGGTTAAGTCTGGTGAGAGCAAGCTAGCTGACAACTGCGATCCTTTCGTCAAGGGTCTGAACGTTCTGATGGGTCGTCAGAACAGCGTTGCCGACATTGACGAGGTAAAGGTTCAAGCTATCACCGAGGGTGACTATGCCAACACACCGACCATCTCTCTCGTAGAGGTTGATCAAAAGAAACGTACTTTCGATATCTATTTCGAGGAAGGCGAGATTCTGCATGTTAAGAAGACCGAGGGTGGTGAGGATACTGCTGTCGAGAACCCCTACAGATATATCACCGAGACTTCTGGTACGCTGGAGGTTTGGACCGAGTCTGGCTCTGCTACTTCAGAGCATGTGAAGTATGACGTTGTTGCTGAGGTCATCCCTCTGCCCAAAGCAGCTATTGAAATCATTAAGGTTAGCGAAGGCTATGGAAAGTCTCTGAAGATGACCGTTGACAATTCTACTGTTCCAACACAGCCCAACATCACCCTCACATGGGAATACAGCAATGGCGACAAGTCTAGTGGTGAGGTAGCAAGCGGTGCTGTTTATGCCGCTGAAGCACAGGGTACCCTGACAGTTACTACTCATGCCTATGGCTTTGGTGAGACCACTATCACTTATGAAAACAATACTGATTTCGCCATTGATAAGACCATCGATTTCCAGCATACTTCGGAGGCTGACCTGCTTGCCAAGGGCTTCACAGAGATTGAAGAACTCCGCGCTGACAAGATGTCTGGTGAGGGCAACTGGACAGCACGTTCACGTATGTGGTTCGGTATCGAGAATGGCGAGTTCAACGAAGATGGAACTGCCAAGTCTGACACCCATGTAGTATGGGGTCCCACCACCAATACTGAGGCTGAGGGCATCCGTCGCTTCCAGCTCGTTCCTTCTAAACTGACGAAGGAAGTTGCTACCACCATCTTTGCTCCTGCATACACATGGTACACTGGCGAGGCAGATCCCGCTGTAGCTGACGGTAGCGACGTACCTGCTCTTAAGATGAACTATGGCATTGGTCTGATTAACACTGGTGTGAAGGGCGATGAGCAGACTGCAGGTATTTCTGTAGCTAATGCAAATATCGGTATCGATGGCTTGACCGATAACGACTTTTACATGGTATATCTTGTTGCTGACTATGGTAGCACTGCTGAGCACCCCATCTTCCCCGCAGGAACATCTTATGCTGATGCAAAGGCTCAGTATCTGGCTATGAATCTGGGTACTGCTGTTGCAAATGCAAACCAGCAGATCAATGGTGCTAATGCCAAGGATGGTCAAGCTCTCGTTCTGAAAGGAACCGATATCTTCGGTCTCTATCGTATCGATACTGCTATCACTCGCATTGACATCTTCAAGTCAAAGAATCCTACTGGTATCGAGACACTTCCTTACAACAAGGTTGTTTCTGACCACAATGCTCCTATCTACAACCTGAATGGTGTTCAGGTAACTACTCTTAAGAAGGGTATCTACATCAAGCAGGGCAAGAAGTTCATTGTTCGCTAATAGCGTGAAACCCCTATTATATTCCCCACGCACAGTTTTTTCTGTGCGTGGGGATTTTTAAACGTAATAAAGCTAACCATCTTATGAGAAAAGTATTGCTCTTCCTCGCCTTGATGATGCTTGCTACCATGCAAGCCAAAGTTGTCTATGTAGCTACTGACGGTAGTGACAGTGCAGCAGGAACCATCGACCAACCAATGGCAACGCTACCTGCTGCATATAAGAAGATTTCCTCGGGTGACACCATCTGTTTCAGAGGTGGAACCTATCTGATAACCGATGACCAAGTGATGAAGAAAGACAATACGTATGCTTATGTCTTTGCATTGGAGAAAGCCGGTACGGTGTCTAAGAGAACCTGTGTCATGGGGTATCCTGGCGAGCGGCCCGTATTTGACTTCAGCGGCATGCAGTTGAATGGTAAGTATCGTTTTTCGGCATTCTATTTGGGTGCCGACTATCTTCACCTCCGCAATTTCGACATCATTGGTGTTCCTGTGCGCATCAAGGGACACACCCAGTCGGAGTGCGTCTCGGCTCGAAAAGGCTCCTACTGTATTGTCGAGAACATTGCCATGCACGACGGAATGGCTATTGGTTATTACCAGACAAGAGGAAAAAACAATCTGGTCATCAATTGCGATGCCTATAATAACTACGACAACTATAGCGAAGGTGACTATGGAGGTAATGTGGACGGTTTCGGTTTCCATTTACAACAGACCACCGATACGGACAATGCCATACGCTTTTGTCGTGCATGGCGCAACAGCGATGACGGCTTTGACCTGATCAACAATCTGGCCCCTGTCGAGATAGACCATTGCTGGGCATTCTATAACGGTTACCGTCCCACCTCTGATGCCAGGGACACCACAACATTCCAGTCCGCAGGCGACGGTAATGGTTTCAAGGCTGGCGGGTATGGCATGAAAGCGAGGCCAACGAAATGCCCTGCAATCTGTCCGCAAAACTATATCCACCATTGCGTGGCTTTTCGCAACAAGTCGTTCGGAATCTATTCCAACCACCATTTAGGCGGTTGCCGCTGGGAATACAACTCCTCATGGTACAACCGCTCCAACTACAACATGGTCAACCGGAAATCCGACGAAGAAGCTGTCGATGTCCCTGGATATGGACATATCCTCAGAAATAACGTGTCGTTCACCTTTACCGACTCATTGAACGGCGGGAACCTCATTAACTGCGATGCTACCCAATGCACTATCGAAAACAACTCCTTCACTCCTGCAGAAACTGCTGTGACTATCACTGCCAACATGTTTGTCTCCACGAATTCCGCCACCCTTTTCTCTCCACGCGATGCTGATGGCAACCTGCCCGAGATGACATTTATGCGTGCCAAGAAAGGCAGCGTGTTGGCTCAGCGACAGATGGGATGGGCATGGGAAGGAACGGACTAAATAAGCTTCTTCAAATAATTCGTTTCTCCATCCTTATGGAAAAATAAAATTTTTTGTTTTTGCTGCCACTCTGCCACCAATCTTCTAGAACACCAGTATTTAGGCACATTTTTGGTGGGAGCAGGGTGGCAGCAAATTCCGATTTTTGGCGAAAAGCAACAAAAAAAGGAGTAAAACATATAGATAATTGGTACAAAAAAAATAGGATTTTGAAGAATATATTTTGAAATAACCCTGCCTTATTTTGAAATAACCCTGCCTTATTTTAGAATAACCCTGCCTTATTTTGGAATAACCCTGCCATATTTTGGAATAGCCCTGCCTTATTTTGGAATAACCTTGCCTTATTCAACAATACTCTTGGAGTATTCTGAAATACTCCGAAAGAAAAATTTGTTTATTATTTGGCTGTTAGGAGATTAATCTGTACCTTTGCAAATAAAATCAAACTACGATAAATGAAAAAACTATTATTCTTATTCGCATTGGTGTGCTGTTATGGCTGCACCGAGTCAACAACTACGATGGACGAGGGGAACGCCAGGCAACTCTATTATACCATCAAAGGAACCTACGTGGGTAATATCATGGTCGATAACCTTCCTCAGAAGGTCAACTTGACGGTAGGTGACGACTTTGAGGTGAAATATCTACCCGTGAGACCTATCCTACAGCGCATCTTTAAGGACGCTGCATTGGACGAGGCTGAGAAATCGGCCGGCAGCATCGTGTTTAAAGCACCCATAGACCAGATGGCTGTCACGGGCAGCAACGCTTATCTGCTTCTGGAACCAACTGACTTGATGCTGACGGTGAAGGTCGATGGCAAAAACTATACGGTTTATGCGCTGATGGAAGGCGCACTATTTGCGAACACAACCTACGACGAGTTATCGATGACGGTGAACGTGACGCAGTTAAGCTGTGATGGCATCCAGTACGATATGGTGAACAATGGCATAAACTATATCGTAGATAACGCCAAGAAGGAATAAAAACTAAACAATAAAACAGATATGAAGAGAGTATTTTTACTGGCTATTCTGACAATAGCAACGTTGAGCATCAGTGCGCAGCGCAAGACGGATGTCCTGGATCGTGGGCTGATAGCCGTTCAGACAACGGGTGGAGTCTATTGTTCCTGGCGTATCATGGGCGAGGAGTACTACGACGTGACGTACAATCTCTATCGTAACGGCGTAAAGATAGCCGACCAGCTGAAGGTTTCGAACTTTACGGATGCTGCCGGAACAAGTGACAGCAAATACACGGTCAAGGCCGTGGTGCGTGGCATAGAGCAGGCTGCCAGCAAAGAGATTACGCCCTGGGCGCAGAATTTCTTGGAGATTACACCGAAACACGACGGTTCCATCACCTCCACACTGGTGCCCAATGACGCCTGCTGTGCTGATGTCGATGGAGACGGCGAGCTGGAGATTCTGATGAAGTTCGACAACCAGAACGAGATAAGTGCCAGCTTCCCCAAAGAGGGCAACAACGGCGAATACACCATCTTAGAAGTGATGAAACTCGACGGAACGGTGCTGTGGTGGGTCAACTGCGGTCCCAACATGGGAGACTTCCAGAACAACGAACAGAATATCGTGGCCTACGACTGGGACATAGACGGCAAGGCCGAGGCAGTGATGCGACTGTCAGAAGGCTCCGTCATCCACATGAAAGACGGCACGACGTACACCATCGGTGCCGACGGACAGAACGGCACGGCGTGGACCAACTACCGTACACCTAAAACGGGTGGTGATGAGTGGTTTACACACTATGGCAATGAGTTCCTGGTATATTGCGAGGGTAGCACCGGCAAGCCATACGTGGTGACCGAGTTCCCCCTGAAACGGTTGGAGAACGGCGAGACCAGCTTAGAGGCTGCCTGGGGTGACAGATATGGTCACCGTTCATCGAAATACTTCTTCGGTGCTCCTTACTTGGATGGCCGTAAGCCCAGCATTTTCCTGGCTCGCGGTATCTATACCCGCCACAAGATGATTGCCTACGACGTAAATCCCGACACCCACGAGCTGACCGTGCGCTGGCGCTGGAACAACAACACGCCAGGCAGCCCCTGGTACGGACAGGGCTACCATAACTATAGCGTGGCAGATGTCGACTGGGACGGACGCGACGAGATCTGTTTTGGCTCGATGGTCATCGATGACAATGGTCAGGGACTCTCCACCACGGGACTGGGACACGGTGACGCACACCATGTGGGCGACTTCAACCCCTATATCCACGGTCAGGAAATCTTTGCCTGCAACGAAGACCGACCAGGCAATAACTACCGTGACGCTACAACGTCGAAGATTTACTACCGCTTTACTTCAAGTGCCGATGACGGACGTTCCATGATGGGTAACCTTACCAACTTATATCCCGGCAGTCAGGGAGTGTCTAGCCGAGATCCAAACCTCATCAGCTCTGTCATCAACGGTCCGCTGGCAGGCGGCACGAAGGAGAACATCACCCAGAACTTCCGCATCTACTGGGACGGTGACCTGTGTGAGGAAACACAGGACTATTCGAATGGCAAGAATACTGCTATCGGCATCTACAAATACGGGAAAGGCAGAATCGACCTGCTGACGGGTTCGATGACCAACAACGATACGAAAGGTACCCCCTGCTATCAGGGTGACTTGTTTGGCGACTGGCGCGAGGAGATTATCGCCCGTACCAAGGACAACAAGATTCGCATCTATACCACCACGTTCCCCACCGAGTGGCGTAACTATACACTATGGCACGACCACCAGTACCGCAACGCCATGGTCTGGCAGATGTGCGGCTACAACCAGCCCCCCCACGCCAGTTACTTCCTCGGTGAACTGGAGAACATCAACCAGGCACCGCCCGCACAGACCATTACAGGACGCGTGGAGGTAGCTAACGGCGGTAACATTGGCAGCAGCCTCAACAACCAGCAGGTGCTGCTGGCTGAGACAGGTGACATGACGGTCAACGTAGCCGATGGTGCCCAGCCCTATATCCTTTTCGACAATACTCCTTCGTGGGTGCAGGGACATGACAACAACAATAATATCACCTACGATTATTATACCCACACCTTAACAGGCGGTGGCTTTGCTGGTGATATGCGTCTGGTGAAGCAGGGCGATGGCACATTGGTACTGCCCAACGTTACACAGAACTATACGGGCAACACCGAAGTATGGGCAGGCACACTGCGTTTTGACGGAACAATGGAGACCAGTCCCGTATGGCTGAACCGCCACACTAATCTGATAAGCGATGGCGGTAACTTCAAGGGCGGCATTAAGGCCGACTATAATGCCACTATCTATCCCGGCGGCAAGGAGAAGAAAGGCGAGATGTACGCTTCTGACCTGACGCTGAACTTTGGCTCACGCATGGTCTTCGACGTTTACAGCGATGGCTTTGCAGACCTGCTGCAGGCTCCGAAACTGACCATCGAGAAGAAGGACTGGCAGAATGGTCCGCAGTATGCTGCTCCTGTGTTCCAGTTCGTCCCCCACTACCTCAATGGCGCCACTAACCTTTCCGGACTCAAGGTGATGATTGCCACAGTCAATGAGTTAGCTGGCAACATCGGAGACATCACGATAGAAGGACTCGACGGACAGAAAGCATGGCTCAGCTATGAGGAGGGCAAGGTTTACCTGAATGTGGCTGCCACACGCGAAGCCGCCGACGTTGTTTGGGACGGTGGTACTGATGGTATCTGGGACTTTGACGGCAGCGAGAACTTCAAGACACAGGACGGCAACAGCACTGCCTTTGTAACGGGCGATGCCGTCACCTTCAACGACCAGGCCAGCACAACGACCGTCAAGGTGACGGGGAATCTGTCACCGGCCAGCGTCACTTTTGACAACAATGCCAAGAACTTCACTCTGGAGGGCTCTGGCAGTATCATCGGCAACGGCAGCCTGACCAAGAAAGGTACGGGCAATATGACCATTAACAATGTGAACAAGTACACAGGTGGCACCACCCTCCAAGGTGGCAAACTTATCGTCGGTTCATTAGCCAATAGTAATGGTACGGAATATGGTGCCTTGGGCGGCGTGAGCAATACTATCACTTTAGATGGCGGTACGCTGGTAGCAAACCAAAGCATGGCGACAACGCAGCCTGTCAATATTTCCAATGGAAACGGTATAGTAGAAGTGGCTACCAGTAAACAACTAACACTGGGCAATAGCATCAGCGGTTCGCAGAAGGAACTGACCAAAACCGGAAATGGAACCCTTGTACTGAACGGTAAGGCCAGTTATGGTAAGCTGATAGTCAATCAGGGTATCATACAAGGTGGAGAAATCAATAATATTCATCAGTATCCAAGCAAGGTGGTGCTGAATGGTGGTATACTGAAGGATCCTAACGACTTCAATAGCTATTCCACTAACAATGCCAACGTTGAGGTGCCAGAGGGCAGTACTGCCACATGGACGCTCGACTCTCGTTGCGACTATAAGGGAAAACTGACGGGTGCAGGTAAGCTGACGGTCAATGTGACCAACGTGCGCTGCAACATGCAGGGTGACTGGAGCGAATTTGAGGGCACCATCAACTTCCAGAACACAAAAACGGGATTTTATGACCCCTCTCTACAATGGAACAACTCATACGGTTTGGGCAAGGCTACGGTAACGGGCACCTTCTACAACAATGGTCAGGATGTGACTATTGGTACACTCATTGACAAGGCCGTCGTCACAGGTAATGGACGAACGACCGTCAAGCATCTGGACCTGAGTATTTCGAAGGTCAAGGGTACCATCACCAATTCCTATATTCAGGTAGAGAAAACGCTGATTCTCAACGGCGACATCAACATCACGGTTAAGGGAACCCTGTCAAAAGGCAACCAGATTGAACTATGGAAAGTAGGTGCCTTACAGGCCAACAATCCAACTCTGAACCTCCCCGAACTCCCCACAGGACTCTATTGGGACACCAGCGACCTGCTGAAGCCCACAGGCATCCTGCGCGTCACCGACGTACCGACAAGCATCGTCTGGATATCTGATGACGGAAGTAAGAAATCAGATGTATGGTACACGCTCGACGGTCGCAAACTCTCCAGTAAGCCGACCGCCAAGGGTCTCTATATCAACAATGGTAAGAAAATCATCATCAAATAAGACTTACTAACTATGAAGCTATTATGCACTTTACTGCTGTGTACCCTGACGTGGACGGGATATGCGCAGAAGCCCAGTGACACGCCAACAAGTCAAATGGAGAAGCTGGACCGTGGACTTGTGGTGGTGAAATATCTCTCGGGCAAAAATGTAAGATACTTCGCCAGTTGGCGTCTTCTGGGAACGGACGACAAAAACACCACGTTCACACTGCTGAAAAACGGTGAGGTGCTGCAAGACAACATCACACAGGCCACATCAGTCAGCGGCATCAGTGCTACGGCAACAGACAGATTCCAAGTGGTAACATACCAAAACGGACAAGAAGTGGAGACTACACCCGAGGTGACCCCTTGGTCGAATTACTATATGGAACTAAAACTTGACAAGCCTGCTGCTGGCAGTGACTATACCTACTCGCCTAACGACTGCTCTGTAGGTGACGTGGATGGGGATGGTCAATACGAGATATTCGTCAAATGGGATCCGTCTAATTCTAAAGACAACAGTCAGGATGGTATAACCGGCAACGTACTGATAGACTGTTACAAACTCGATGGTACTAAGCTATGGCGCATAGACTTGGGACAGAACATCCGTGCTGGTGCCCACTACACTCAGTTTATGGTGTACGACTTCGACGGCGACGGCAAGGCTGAGATGATGTGCAAGACGGCTCCAGGCTCGAAGGACAGTGAAGGTACTTATGTAAACCAAGCAACGACCAATGATGCTATCAAGGCTGCTGACAACACCAAATCATGGATTACAACGTCAGGACGTATGGATGGTGGTCATGAGTATCTGACAGTATTCGATGGTTTGACAGGTAAAGCTGTTAACACCATCACCTACTACCCTAACCGTAACACAAAAGCAGAGCTAAGTGAAGCGGCAGGCACCTTCAACTGGGCAGTAGGCAAGACTGACAATCACGGCTATAACCGCGGAGACCGCTATCTGGCTGCTGTAGCCTATCTGGGTGGACCCGACGCTAATCCCAGTGGTGTCTTCTGCCGTGGATATTACAGCTATGCATACATTTGGGCCGTTGACTTCGATGGTCTGCAACTGAAACATCGCTGGCTGCACCGTTCTGACTCTAACACCCAATGGTCAGTGGTTGATGCCAACATGCAGGAGTCTGCAAAGGTGACAGCACCAAAGGCCACAAGTGGCAGCGGCAGCAATACAATGTTTGCTAACGGCAACCACAACCTGTCTGTTGCTGACGTTGACAGTGATGGAAAGGACGAGATTATTTGGGGTTCCGCTGCTGTAGATGACGACGGAAAACTACTCTATGCAACAGGATTCGGTCATGGTGACGCCATCCATCTTGGCGACCTGAATCCTGACCGCCCAGGTTTGGAACTCTTTGACGTACACGAGGAGAAAGGCACTTACTCCTGGGATATCCACGATGCTGCAACAGGCGAAATTCTCATGAAGAGTGGTCAGTCTGGACAAGACAACGGTCGAGGTGTTGCCGCAGACATTGTTGCTGACACACGCGGTTATGAGTTCTGGTCATCCTATGGTGGCTTTGACAGCAACAGCAGGAATCAGAATCCATTCAACGTCATTACAGGAAAACAAGCAGGCAACAAGTCGCCTTCTATGAACTTCCGCATCTATTGGGACGGAGACGCACAGGATGAACTGCTTGACGGCAAAACCATTTCAAAATATGGTGGCAGCACATTGGGCGTCGGCAACCAGAGCATCACCGGCGAGTCAAACAACAGCACGAAGGCAACACCGTGTTTGTCTGCTGATATCTTCGGAGATTGGCGTGAAGAATTGATTCTAAGGAACACCACAAACGATGCCCTGAACATCTTCACGACCGTCATCCCCACCAACTACCGCGTTCCTACACTGATGCACGACCACGTATATCGCATGGGCATCTGCTGGCAGAACGTGGCATACAACCAACCACCCCATCTGGGCTACTACCTGCCCGACTTCATTGAGTCGTTCCAGGGTAATGACCCGACAGGTATTGTGGAAATCAAGGAAGATGGTGGGTTGGATAACGGACCAGTTTACAACCTTCATGGGGTTCCCGTTGATAAGCCCACTAAAGGTATCTACATTACCAACGGCAAGAAAGTAATAGTGAAATAAAGAAGAATAAAAAATGGCCCTAACATTTTGAGTAGGGCCATTTCTTATTACAGGAAGACTTTGGGTTCTGGGGATGAGCCCGCTTTTGAGAAATCTATGGGCTGACCGTCGAGAGTGAAGTCTATCAACTCATATTTCTCAGAAGTCTTCACATCGAGCATCGTCTTGGTATCCACTTTGATGTTGCGCAAGGTGACGTTGTTGCATCGTGACAGAGGCATATCCTTACGGTCACCAGGCTTAAAGAACTGCGTCCAGGGATGGATAAAGAGGAAACGGTCACAGTGACCCGTGATGTTTTCCACTAAAACGTACTCATAGTGCTGGGGCGTGTCGGGACGCATCTTCAGCCACAGCACACGGTTAGCATTGTCCGTCTGACAGTTGCGCAGAATGACATTGCGGTCGTGCAGCGATTCCGAGCCTAAGGTCAGACAGCCATGCACACGACCATAGTGACAATTCTGTATCAGGATGCGCTCGCAATTGCCATTGGTAGAGTCTTTGTCTGCCCAAGTACCTTTACCGCCCTTCAGCACCACGGCATCGTCGTTGACATGCATAAAGCAGCCATCCACCATCACATCGGTGCAGACATCGATGTCGATAGCATCCGACGATGGTGCTCCACGCTTTGGCTGAGGGGCATAGACATTCTCCGTGGGTGCATAGATATAGCAGTCCAGGTAGCGCACGTGATCACTCTTATAGACGTGGTTAGTCCAGAAAGGTGAGTTGATGAGGTGAACATCCTGAATGGTGACATTGCGCGAGTTCGAGACGTAGGTCAGGCGTGGGCGCTGAGCATCCTTATTGGTACACTGCGGATTCCACTGACGGCGAATCCAGAACTCTTGCCAGTACTTCAGACCATTGCCGTCGATAGTACCCTTGCCTGTGATAGTAAAACCATTCAGTCCGTCAGCATTCACCAGAGCTGCAAAATACTTGCAGGTCTCACCCTCAATACGTGTAGTCAGGATAGGGAAGTCGATGATACGGTCAGAGCCTAGCAATACAGCGCCCTCACTCAGGTGTAAGTGTGTACCCTGCTTGAAAAAGAGGGAACCAGTCTTGAAGGTTCCCGTAGGAACCACCACCACACCACCACCCTCTTGGGCACAACGGTCTATCACTGCCTGAATTTGCCGGGTCTGTACCTCAGTGCTGCCTGCCAAAACGCCATAGTCGGTCAATACATACTGACGTCCCAGCGCATTCACGTCAACACGACCCTTTTCCATGAACCAGGCATCCATTACCGTACCGTCAGGCCATGTCTCCACAGCCTTCTTGCCTTTTGGTTTTGCTGAAGCCGTCAATGTCAGCACGGCCAGCAACAGAATGATTGTTTTTCTCATCGTTTCTTTAATTATTTAGTTTGGGTTTCAGTTCGTCAGGAGATTCTCTGGTAAACATATTGACGGCAGGAGCTTTCCGCTCATATAGATGACGGATGACGTCAACACTGAGTGTCACTGTAGGAAGGAAATCAGGACTTTGCATATAGCGCAAGATAGAATAGCGCAACTGTCGAGCCACCGGACGTGAATCCAAATGATGGCTGATGTCAATCGTTGTCATCAGAAGGCGTCCATTCAACACTCTGGCCTCGATCAGCATGCCCAGTTTCCGGCTAACGTGCCATGTGTCAATAGGTTGCACGATGGGCTGATAGTGTGACGGGAACTCTGACAAATTCATGACCTGCGCACGATTTGTCAATTCCCACCAGTTCAGGTTCTGCCACTCATCAGTGGGGAAGTCACGGAATATGGGATGATCTTTCTGGATATAAGCACCAGTAGTATGTGGCGGACGCATCTTAAACCACGAGGTATTCCAGAAAACGGGCAGAAAGGTGTGGCGTACATCATTGCCATAGCGTACCCGTCCGCCTGCCGTCAACAGTACTTTCCCACCCTGCTGGAGTATGCTTATTGCCTTGGCATCCAAGGTGTCTGTCTCATAGATCTTGTCATCTGACAACTTTTCAATTTGGGCATTCTCCTTAGGATATACCCAGAAGTTCCACTGATTGTGATACTTGCCATTAACATCCACACGCAGCGTCAACTTTACAGGCTTATCATACTGGGACAGCGGTAGTTGCACCGTCCCCAATTCATGATTCTTACCGAGGGGGATTGTTGTTACTGGCAGTACACCCTGAACGTTGTCGATATGCCAAGATACGGTGCAGTCACGGAGTTCTCCTTCTGAGGCATTGTAAACTTCTATGGGAACAACCAGTTTCTCGTCGTTGGTATAAACGAACTTTGGGAAACAAGCCAGGGGAACCACGCTATTACAGAACTGCGTCCAGTCAGCAGCATCGCAGTAGCCTTTCTCACGCCAATGGACGTTGAGCGCACCTACCAAGGCTGTTCCCTGACCGGAATAGTCGTTCAGTCCCAGCAATTGGAAACCTGCATAGTCACGGGTGCGCAGGTTGCGTTCTATCTCATATTTATAGGCCAGCACCTGAAGTAGTCCACTGGCCATAAGGAAATGCTCTGCCTGAGCATCCATTCCGTTGTCATGCAACAAATCGCGGAATATCTCAAAATTTTTGGCTTTATAGACTCCAGTATATTGACTGATTTCCTTGAAGTCTGGGAAAGCGCACCACTGTCCCTGCTCATGGGCAATGATTGGCTCGTTATTAGGTATCGCACCTTTATAGTTGCGCGGACGTAACAGTTGGTCGTAATAGTTGTCGCTGCTCTGAGGTGCATGACGTTCCCAGTCCAATCCACGAGCGCCACCCTTGACATGATAGTCAGAGCCTTCGTCCCATGCCCAGCCACCACCTACTGATGCTCCACAATAAAGACGTGTCGGATCATATCCCTTCATCGCTTTCACCCAGTCACGACAATAGCCTACCCAGTCGCCAGCAGGCTCATTGCCTGCTGCCATCATACAGAAAGACGGATGATTACCATAAGTATCCAGCATCCGACGACCTTCGTCCAACAGATACTGGTCAATGGCCATGCCACGACGCAGCTTCACACCATGATTAGGCCACGACGGTCCCTCGGGCTGCAGATATAAGCCTAAGCGGTCTGCCACTTTGAAGGCAGCTTCCGGAGGACAATAAGAGTGGAAACGCAGATGGTTGATGCCATACTCCTTGCACTTCCCTAAGACACGCTCCCACGATGCTTCATCGGTAGGCGGGAAGCCTGTCTCAGGAAAACAGCAGTTGCCCACCGTGCCACGCAGCCATACCGGTCGGCCGTTCATCAACAGCTGAGGTCCTTCTGCCGTCATGCGTCGCATGCCAAAGGTGGTACGCAGCGTGTCACCGTCAACGACAGCATAGAGCGTATGCAGGCTGGGGTGGAACTCATCCCACAACGATGCACCAGCCATCTGAATAACAACAGTGCTGTCTCGGGTTACCAGAGGCTTACGGTCATCGACCCAGAGCTTCACCTTGCTCCTGTCCTCTTTCCGCATAGCAACACGTATCTGCATCTTGTCAACATCTGGATAGATGCGCAACTGACGGATATAGCCCATAGGATGTGCCTGCAATGCAATACGACCCGCGATGCCGTTCCAGTTGCCTTGCGTCTGGTCTGTCACAGAGTGAGAGTCCTGGCCCACACATACATTCTCGATGCCATTATACACCTGAATACTAATGGTGTTTTCACCACCATAGACAAGATAAGGTGTAACATCATATTGATGCGGAACAGACAGCGACATCTGGTGACCCACGGTATGGCCATTCACGACAACGGTCGTTTCAATATGAGGACGCTCCAGGAACAAGACGACACGTCGTCCCTTCCACTTCTTTGGAACCGTAACCTTACGCTCGTAATAAGCATTACCTACATAATAGCGCTCAGGCGTCAGGAAGAAGGGAAACTTCATCTCGCCTGCCTTTCGGTAGCGCTCCATATAAGGATTGAAGTAGAACGACGAGTCGTAAAGCGACCCCGTCCACTTGGTATCGACAGTCACTTGGTCGCCTTTGCCATTGGTCAACATCGACCCGGGCAGTGTCACCACACCACGCTCATGCTCGCTTCGGAACTGCCACTGTCCACTAAGGTCCAGCGACTGCTGAGCACAGAGATGCTGACAGCAGAGAAGGAATAAGAAAAAAATTACTTTTCGCATGATATCATTACTGTATTGAGTACTTCGCCCGCCGTCTTTTCTGCTTCTCGCGGCAGATAAATGGGGGCATTGGGTTGTAAGGGAAGAATCCGCAGTTCCAACTTTGTACAGCCTTTAGGCAGACGCCACAGACCATACATAAAAGGACGACCATAGTAGAAGTTATCGGCCACCAGTTTCCCATCTGCATAGAGACGGGCACAGTCACCGCGGTAGTCAATCTGCAACAGTGGAGAAGAGACTGCAGAGAGTGTTTGCGGCAACTGAATTGTATAGACAGCAGCTTGCTGCCAGTCTTCTTCTGAAGGAGCCTCCGCAACCTTGGCTCTGCCACGCAGGATGGTGCGTAACGCGCCAGCCTCCTTTATCTTCTCAAACGGACAAACGGTAGTGGACTGCTGTGGACGTTCTCCAAGGAACAGATGTTCAGCATCGTGACGGCTGAGCAGATAGATATTCTTATAAATAGGTTGGGCTGCGCCCTTGGGCTTCTGGTTCTTCAGCATCTTGCCATCACTGAGGGCGATGGTGGTAGGAATACCCGGAACCTGCATCATATATATCTTGCCATCACGATGAGCCACCAACTGTGCCGTAGCATAGCGGATGCCCTCAACATTGACGGGGAAAATAGCCATGCAACCTGACGGAATGGTGAGTTTAGGAAGTCGGATGCCACAAGCCTCCAAGACGACACCTTTCTTATCAGACAGGTGTTGCAGACGCTCATAATTATTGACAAAGATAAAGGCACTGTTGTCCTTGGCGCGGCATGACCAGCGCAATTGCTGATCCTCGCCACGTCTCAAGTCCTGAGGTGCAGGGAATTGTGCCTCCATGGGAGCCAGCAAGTAACCATAGTCCTGCATAAAGAGGTGTAACGGACGCAACGAATAATACTGCGGATAAGGCTGCCCGAACTCCCCAAGTGGCGCCTGGAAATCATAGGTTACCACCGGCAAGTCATTATTGGCTGTCCCTGGCGATGTCTGTACCTCATTGAGCGTATGAAGCACACCCTCTGGATTGGTGCCGCCATGATACATATAATAACCTAACAGGTTGCTGCCACTACCCAACTTGACCAAAGCCATAGAGTAGGCATCCTCCGGATAGACATAGGGACGACGGTGATAAGCTGTCGCCATGCCACCACCTAACTCACAGGTAAAGTAAGGATACTGCTCGTCACCTTTATTCAGCTTTGCTTCCTGCTGTCCAAGCAGGTCTGTGCCAATAGCGGTAGATGAGCGGAAGGCTTTGAAGTTGAAGGCTTTATAGTAGTTGCCAACTCCTTCCTTCACCTCTTTGTCCCAGAAGCCATCGGCATAGTCGCCATAAAGAGGTATCATCTCTCCATAGGGTACGGGGGTACGCAATTCAGGCCAGCCCGTTCTAGTATAGAAGGGGAGGTCAAAACCCACCTGAAATGCTATCCTTTTCAGTGCCATCAAGTACTCGCCACGACCCCGATATTCGTTGTCGAACTGAGCAGCAATCACAGGACCGCCATCTTTCCACTGTAGTCCTTGCACTTGCGTAAAAATCTGGCGATAGAGTGTCTCCACATAACCCAGGAACGCAGCATTCTCCTCACGGAGGCGGCAACCTTTAACAAACATCCAGTCGGGAATACCACCATTGCGCACCTCACCATGACAGAATGGACCCAGTCGTAGAACGACAGGCATCTGCTCCTGACGACACACTTCCAAGAAGCCACGTAAAGAGCGCTGACCATCCCAGCGGAAGATGCCCTCTTGCTCCTCTATGTGATTCCAGAAGACATAAGTAGCAATCATGGTTACCCCACCCTCCCTCATCTTTCGGATTTCGCGTCCCCACTCCTCTGCCGGCACACGTGAATAGTGGATCTCGCCCATGACAGGCATCACCCGTTGACCATCGATGAAGAGGCCGTACTTGTCCCACTTCACTTCAGGAACGGCAGCACACAGTGGCTGCCCTCCTATCAGTGTCATTGACAGCACCAGCAAGAATAGCGTCACTCGTCGCATATCTCCTAATCTAAGTGAAACACCTCTTGGATGGGGATAGTCACCGGTGAATTGTCGGCGTTTACCTCCATGATATCGGCCATCATGTCCCACCACTTCTGTGTTATCGGATCTACATCGTCTGTATCCTGCGAACTGCCTTCGCCCTCACACTCCTGGTAGCCAAAAAGGATATTGGTGTCCTTATCCCAAAAGATGCTATAGTTGGACACACCTGCATCCTTAATCATCTGCACCAACTCAGGCCAGATGGCAGCATGGCGCTTCTCATACTCTTTCTCATAACCTGGTTTCAGGTACATCTTAAAAGCAAATCGTTTCATGTCATTTTCTATTTTAGTATTTTTTAATTGCCGTCAGGTTTGGTCATATTACTACCGCTAGACAGATGCCAAACAAACTGGCTGGCATCGTCGGGCTGGGCTGGATTGAAGTCCTGCCAGTCACTGCGCAGATGGGCTGCCAAGGGTGAGTTTATCTGCTTCAGTCCCATGACAATCATCTTTGCCACCTCCCAGGCACCGTATGGATTGAAGTGGGTATTATCAGCCAATGGCTTGGGCTGGTTGGCAAAGGTATTGGCAGGATAGTGTACCAAAGCCTGCTTAGAACCTTCTTCGCCCAATGCTTCATAAAATTGTCGAGTCATACCGTTCAGTTCTATATAGGGCACCCCTTCACGCTTGGCGACAGTGCGCATAGCCTCTGGATAGTCACCATGCGTATAGCCTAACTGACGGTCCTTGGTAAACAGTCGTCGGGCAGTAGGCGTTACGAAGATGATATTGCCACCCTTCTCTCGCACACGGTCAGCAAATATCTTCAGATTGCGCGAGTAGCTGTACCACGCACCATCTCCTGCCTTCTTTTCCTTCTCGTCGTTATGGCCAAACTCCACTATGACGTAGTCGCCTTTCTTCATCATCGACAGAATCTTGTCCAGTCGCAACTGAGCCAGGAAAGAGGTACACGACAGACCACTCTCCGCAAAGTTAGCCACGACAACCTTATCGTCAAACCAACGGGTAATCATCTGACCCCACGAAGCCCATGGCTCATCTTCCTGGTCAACCACTGTACTGTTGCCACAGAGGAAAACGGTGGTGACATCGCTTACGGGTTCTATCTTGACACTCTTCACTGTTGGTGCCGGACCACAGAACGACAATGTCAGCGAGTCATCCCAGTTCTTATACGTCACTTCACGAGGTTTCAGCTTCACCCGCATCTTGTCATCAATCATGGGCGAGTGCTTGTGCACCAGGAAAGAGACTGTCTCAAACTTACCCTTCTTCGTTGAGATAACATCGAAGAAGTGACGACGACTCTCTGCTCTCACCACCGTCTGACCAGCGCGTTTCCTATTGCCAACAGTCACTGTCACACGATAGTTACCATCGGGAACAGCCACACTATAAGAGAACGGATCTGTTGAAACTTTGTCTAAAGTCACCTCCGTGCTTTGTCCGAAGGCGTCAACAAGCAGAGCATTCAGTCCCCATACAATTCCCATCAATAATTGTTTCTTCATACCTATTTAATATTTTCTAAGAATTCTATTTCTACAATGCGTAGCTCACTTTTCGTATCGCCACCATTCTTTGCCTTGAAGAGATCCAATTCTCCAGCAGTAGGTTCAGCCACCTCAACAATACCACCGAAAGCATCCTTATCCTTGCCGGCACCTTTCAGACGGATAGTTATTTCGTTGGTCTTGACCTGCTTGGCAGGCTTTAAGTGAATATAGCCCAAACTGCGTTCTGTCTCTCCGCTCCAAATGAGTGTCTTACCTGCATACACTTCTAACGGATAGCTGCGAAGACGCCAGCCTGTCAGTTTCAGACAGATGTCATCGACTTCCGTTTTCTTATCAAGGCGATAGGTAATCCATGCTGTAGAGAGACGTCCGTCGTTCTTCCATTCTGACAATTCATTGTCGTCAAAGCTATAGGAGACATGTTCTGTATCGTAGCCAGCCTTAGCAGATATAATATTAACACCTTTAGCTTTTTCTGTATAAGAGGGTGTTGTAGGTGTCTTACCACGCTCCAGCCGTCCTTTCAGCGTCAGCTGCGGTGAGTCATCCATGTTCTTTTCACTATTCATTGTGACGTAGGCAGGCTTAACGCCGTCAGCGTATGCAGAGACGTTAATGGCACCCGGATTAATGGTGCTGCGAACCAGTACCCTGTTGACACCACACTCCACAGGCAGGTTATAACTGCCCACATAGTTGTCTGAAATATTCTTTGTAGCGGCAGCGTCAAGCAACCCTGCAGGACGATGGTCATCCTGCCTTTGCAGTTTCTTGTTATTACGGGTAGCTATTCCTCCTATCCACTTGCCCTCACCCCAAAGTTCGAAATGTATCAGGCGATTATCCAGCGGACAACGGCGTCCCTGCTTATCGACCACCTCAACCTGAATGAGTGCCATGTCAGCCCCATCGGCTTTCATACCTTCCGGATTCTCTAAGGTGGTCAACTTCAGTTGATAAGGTTCACCTGTTGACTCCAATTTGTAACGGCTGCCATCAGAAGCCACAGCCTCTAAAGTTCCTGGTTCGAAGGGTACATCGTCAAAGGTGAAGAGATAGCGATAGCTCTGACGTCCCTTGCCTAAAGAGCGACCATTGAGGAACAGTTCGACATTGTCTCCTGTGGAAACCACATAGACGGGTTTCTTCACACCTTTATCATAGTTCCAATGTCCTATGATGTAAGTCTTTGCCTGTTCAGGTTCCACCCATCCGTTCCACATCACTTGGTGAACATAGAAGGCATCTTTGGGAATACGCATGGCATCCGTCACACCACTGGTGCGATAGTTCGACTCACCACGATGGTGTGTATTGGTGTCAGAGAAAACAATCTTCACACCACCCGACGATACACGCGTCCCTGTTCCTGGACGCTCACGCCAGTAGTCATACCAGCGGCGAACCATCTCAATGGCGAACTGATCCATGTTGTGATTGTATTCATTAGCTGGCTTACCCCGATAGAGCGGTCCGTCACCTTCCTTATGATGGGGATAGCTATACTCGTCCCAATACTTACGAAGACCCTCATCACGACAGTACTCCATAGCCCACATCGGGTGCTTCTTCGACTTGTTGATATATAGCATCTCACCACCATACTCCGCCTCGTCAATGTCGAGCATCTCGCGGCTACCTATGGCTCGACCACCATAAGAATCATACTCGTCACGAAGGGCTTTCATCTCCAGCATGTGTTCACGGCTAATGCTCTCGTTGCCACTCTCATAGAAGATGACAGACGGGTTATTGCGATTATAGATGATGGCATCACGCATCAAGGCTGTACGCTGTTGCCAGCGAGGTCCCTCCACATCTTTCTCAGCATCACCAGCAGGCATCGCTTGCAGCAGTCCTACCCTGTCGCACGACTCTATATCCTGTTTCCAAGGAGTAACGTGCATCCAGCGTACCAGATTGCCTCCTGACTCTACCATCAGGTTGTTGGAGTAGTCGCTAAGCCACGCAGGCACGGAGAGTCCTACACCTGGCCACTCGTTGCTGGTGCGCTGGGCATAGCCATGCACCATCAGACAGCGGTCGTTAAGCCATATCTTTCCTTCGCCAAAGTGCGTCTTGCGGAAACCTGTACGGATAACGACTTCGTCATTGCTGGCACACAGATTCAAGGGTTTGTCGTCTGCGCCATTCTCTGCCAGATAGCTTTTGACCGTATAGAGATAGCCATAGCCCCACGACCAGAAATGCAGTCCGCTCAGTTCTTGCTGGATGCTGACAGTGCGTGTCTCGCCAGGCTGTAGGGTAACCTGTTCACCAGGAATAATTGCAGCCAGGTAGTTGTCTGCATTGACGACCTTGGCAAACAGACGGAAGGTGCGGGGTTTGCTGTCTTCGTTTCTAACCTGCGACTCCACATGTACTACCGCCTTGCGCTGGGTAATGTCAAAGTCGGTGGCATAGACATAGGTTCCCGTCGTTTCCAGATTGCTATAGAGTGGCAACGTCTGGTACAGTTTTCCTGTTATGTGCAACCACACATTCTTGGGAATGCCACCATAGTTAGCGTTAAAGTTGCGGTCGTTCCACTGATAACGGCTGTTATACTGGCGCGAGCGGTACGTCCAACTGTTATCACAGCGAACAGCCAGGACATTCCTTCCGCTTTTTATATAAGGTGTCAGGTCGAAGCCACAAGCCATCACGCCGTTCTCACTATAGCCTAAATGGTTACCATTCAGGTAGAAGTCGGCACCCTGACGCACGCCCTCAAACTCAACAAAGAACTTGCAAACGGCCATATCAGCCTGCGTGACCTCAAACTGTTTCCTGTACCAACAGATGGTATCTGTCAAGTCAACGATATCTTTTCGGAAAGCCTCATCGCCATTGAAGGCATAGGGCAGCGTCACCTGTTGCCAATCAGCGTCATTATAGTCCTCATGGGCAGCCTCAGTGACGTCACCAACATGCAGTCGCCACTCACCATTGAAATTCAACTTCTGGCGTTCTACGGCTCCTGCCATGCTGACAAGAGCAACACCCAACAGGCATAAGATAAACTTCTTCACGTTTCTCATAGCAGTCTTCTATTCAATATCTGATTTTACCATCGTAGTTAAAGATGGGTTCGTTGGTAGGCACCTCCTCATCGTAGAAATGTACAGCAGAGTCATTCATCTTGGGATGCTGGTGCTGCAATAGTTGGATTATCTCGGCACCAGCCCAAATAACAGGTCCATAGCCGTGAGCAGCCATTACATGGACAGGACGGTAGGCATAGAAAGCAGCATCGAAGCCCATGCCTGTTCCAACACACACATTCTCCACCTGACCTTTCTCATTAACAGACTGGCTGACAGCCTGCCAGCCTAACAGGGCTGTAGGTCCATAGGCTTTGGCATCCACCCACCCTTTGTTGATGGCATGAGCGATGCCATAGGTATAGATGGCTGTTGCCGATGCCTCCAGATAGGTATCGTTACGATCCAGCAGCTGATGCCAGAAACCATCGTGGTGTTGACGACGGGCCAATCCTGCAATATGCTGGCGCAGCAGACTGAGTATCTGTGGACGGCTAGCATGGTCTTCAGGCAATACATCCAGCACCTCACACATAGTGAGCAGTGCCCACCCATTGGCACGTCCCCAATAAAAGGCGGGATGAGGTTGCATGGCCTCTACCCAACCATGACGGAACAGTCCATCTTCTGGAACGAACATACGCTCAGCAAACAACCGCACCTGACGGGCAGCCTCATCATAATACTTTGCATCACCCGTCAGTCGTCCCATATAGGCTACAGTGGGAATACCCATAAACATGTCGTCAAGCCATACGGTATTCTTCTGCGGACGAAGACGGGAAAAAATACCATCTGCCAAGCGGTACTCTTTATTAATAATATAGTCGGCATACAAATCCACACGCTCGCGTAGAGGCAGTGAAGTGTCGTCAAGCATGGCTTTAATCATCGACACACATACGGCTCCTGCATCATCCAAGGCATGTGGTTCAATGACACGACGCACATTTACATCAATATCCTGATGCTTTGCATAAACCTTCTGGAAATAGGGAGCCATATCGCTCAACAACTTGTGGCGCTTATACACATAGTCGAGGTAAGCCTTGTCGCCTGTGGCCTTATAGGCTGCCAACACACCGGAATAGGTAACACCCCACTCGTAACTGGTCAGTCGGAAACCGCCTTGTTTCAACTGCGTATATTGGTCGATATCCTTCAAGCGTGTCACCTCTTTACCCGTACGTTTGTCAACCAACTGGGCAGGCGTCTCGCTGTCTATATACTGCAACACGCGATCCATGGTCTTTTTCACATTTTCCCACGTAGGTACTCCATAGCGCTGCTGATTGGCAGGACGCATCAGGTGCAGCGGAGTATTGTTATCATTCACTTGCTGAGCACTGACTGTCGTCGTTGCCAGCAACATCATCATGGTTATCAATTGTCTCATAGTCGTTTATTTCAAAAAAAATGTTACACTTTTGTCTGGTCCCAGATAGAAGCCGGGTTCTGAGGGTTGGTTATAGCCTACATTCTGTGCAGCAGTGGAAAGACGATAAGGGATGTCCTCCATCAAGCAGTTGATGCGGTGTTCCGTAGGGATGGGTGACACAAAAATACGTAGCTCGGAACTGTCATGTGTACGAGCCATGACCTCCTCGCGCCAGTCTCCAATGATGTCAGCAGAGAGACAGGGGTTCGACTTGGTACCATTATTGAACTGGATGCCTGGGAAGCGTACCAACTCTTCCATAGTTCGCTGTTCCCAATTATATTTAGAAACGGCACCACGGTCCAACAGTTCACGCAGCAAATCACCATCCCACCAAATACCGAAATTAACCGACAACCGTTTGCCTCCTAGTCTGAGATGCTGTTGATGCTGCGGATCCTCGGAATCTTGGGCACTACGGAGCACTTCACCCTTGATATTACGGATTCCGTGACTGTCAGAGCTCCACATCTCCACGCCAGGATTCGTGGGGTCTATGTCCGCTGCCATAGCACGTCCCACATCAGACTTTGATGGTATCTGGAAGATGACATTTCCCGTACGTGCATCGCGAAAATCAGAACCGTCACGTTTGTTCTCATGGCAATCCCACACCTGCAACCTGTCTGTAGAGGGGTCAAAAGCCATCAGGTGGATGGCGTCACCATGCCCCATACCCGTGTTATACAGTCCACGACCATCATGGTCTATAGCCATTGAACCATAGGTTATCTCGTCACAACCATCACCATCGACATCAGCAACGCGCAGATTGTGGTTGCCCTGTCCGGCATAGCTTGCCCACTCTGGAGTATTGGTATCAAACACCCAATGCTGTTTCAGTTCCTTGCCGTCCCAGTTCCACGCTGCGATAACAGTGCGGGTGTAGTAGCCGCGACAGAAGATGGCGCTGGCACGTTTCCCGTTCAAATAGCCTACGCCTGCCAACATGCGATCGCTACGGTTGGCATAGTTGTCGCCCCACTCTTCTACATTGCCTCGCTGAGGAATATAGTGTTTAGTATCCATCACTTCGCCCGTCAGTCCATTGAAAACACTGATATAGTCAGTACCCGCCAGGATGCGTCCCACACGCGGAGCATCACTCTTATTATACTTGCCCCACTCGCCCTCAGGCTTGGCACGCTCTGTCGCCGTCTTTGGATAGGTACGGTGGTCTGCCTGTGCATCACCTATCACGTGACCCTTGCTGTCGCGTGTACCATCGGCAGTACGTACGATAAACTCAGCACGTCCATCACCATCCAAGTCATAGACGATGAATGGCACATAGTGTGCACCACTGCGAATGTTGATGCCCATGTCAATTCGCCACAACAAGGTACCATCCAGACGGTAACAGTCGAAGAGTGTCTGTCCCGTAAATCCGTCATGAGCATTGTCGTGAGCATTGGACGGATCCCACTTCAGGATAATCTCATACTGTCCGTCACCATCGACATCTGCCACAGAAGCATCGTTGGCAGAATAGCTGAACGTACGTCCGTCAGGAGTCTGTCCGTCAGCGGGTTTCTGCAACTTCACAGGCAGATAACCATCCGGAGCACCCGCCTTCAGCACGTAGCTCCCGTTCAATCCGCCACCACGAACTTCATAGGTAGCATCACCGGTCAATGGATTTTTATCCACGAAGAAGGTTCCGCCCGTCATCAACGGCTGTTTGTTCATCTTCTCGCCATTGCGATAGACATCGAAGGCTTCGCCTTGCCTGTCAGACGACAGCACGCGCCAACTGACGACAACCTGATTGCCTTGGCGCAGAGCCACGACACCACGGTTCAACTTCTCTAAAGCCATCTGCTCCTTTTGATAGCGCGGCTGGGCAAAAATGCTCCCGCATATTGCCACAAGACAAGCCAAGAAGAGTGTTCTTTTCATTTTGAGTTGTTTTAGTTTACTTAAAGTCATTAGTTCTTTTTGTCGTTTGTCCACGCAAAGGTAATAAAAAAACACGATTTACGCACAACTTTTCAACGCTATTTTACAAAAAAACAAAAAAAACGCTGTATTCGAAAAAAAATGCCTATCTTTGTACCATCAAACTACTTAATATGATACGTCTGCTACTAATACTCTTTCTGATGTCCTGCTATTCAGCGCTAACAAGCCATGCCGAGGTGGTGTGGTTTGACGGCAAGCAGCCCATCACCTATAGTCTGCCTGAAGAGATGGAGCCCGTGGTAACGACAGCATTGGAGATGTGGAAAGGCGACATGCGACAAGTGACCGGCATGGATGCCGTAGCTTCGCGCAAAGCAACCATAAAGATTTTGCACAACAGCAGACTGCCCTTTGACGGTTTCTGCATATATACAAAAGGAAGACAAATCATCGTAGAGGGCGGTAATGGGCGCGGCATGGCTTATGGCATTCTAGAGTTGTCACGTCTGGCTGGAGTATCCCCTTGGACTTGGTGGGGCGATGTAGTGCCTGAACGCAAAAAGCGACTGGTGCTTAGCGATGACTTCAGAACTGTCCAACAGCCCAGCATAGCCTATCGTGGTATCTTCATCAACGACGAAGACTGGAGCTTGCGCCCCTGGAGCAGCAAGACTTTCGAAAAATCCCAGCAGGCCACCATTGGCGTACAGACCTACAAGCGCATTTTCCAACTATTGTTGCGACTACGTGCTAACACCATCTGGCCCGCCATGCATGAGGGTTCGACGCCCTTCTTCCAGATTCCCGGTGCACAGGCTATGGCCGACTCCTGTGGCATCGTCATCGGCACGTCTCACTGTGAGCCATTGCTCAGAAACAATGTTGGTGAGTGGGACGCGGCACAACGGGGACGTTTCAACTACAAGACCAACCGCACAGCAGTGCAGCAATACTGGACAGAGCGTCTGCAGGAGATTCGTTCGGCAGACAACAAATTCTTCACTATCGGCATGCGAGGCATCCACGACAGTTCTATGGAGGGCTATACCACGGAGCAGGAGAAGTTTGAGGCACTGCAGCAGGTCATTGACGACCAACAAGTTCTGTTGCGCCAGCATGTGGGTGACCCCTCCCGTCTTCATCAGGTCTTTGTACCCTATAAGGAGGTGTTGCAACTTTATGAGAAGGGGCTGAAGGTACCTGACTACGTCACGCTGATGTGGTGCGACGACAACTACGGCTACATGACACGACTGCCCAACGCCATCGAACAGCAACGCAAGGGTGGCCATGCACTATATTACCACCTGTCTTATTGGGGACGGCCGCACGACTACCTTTGGCTCACCACCACGCAGCCAGGACTTATCTATCATGAGTTGCGCCAGGCCTACGACAGCCATGTTCGCCAGCTGTGGATAGCCAATGTCCACGACCCCAAGGTGGCAGCCTACGACCTTCAGTTATTCCTCGACATGGCATGGGATATCAACAGTGTGACGCCACAGACCATCAACCATCACCACGAACAGTGGTTGAGGACCCAGTTTGGAAGTGACATTTCACGTTGTGTGGCTCCTGCCATGCGCCGCTACTACCAGCTCTGTGCCATGCGTCGCCCGGAGTTTATGGGGTGGACACAGGTGGAGCTCGACAAGCGTCGCTACCACAGGGGACTGTCACTGGTTGACACCATTCCCATGACACGCCAAGAGGCTGACAACCGTCTGGCGGCATTCGACGCGATTGTAGCTACCATTGACAGCTGCCGCCAACTGTTGCCACCAACTCTTGCCGATGCCTATTTTGCAGCCATCGAGTATCCAGTCAAAGCCACTGCTGCCATGAACAGGAAGATGCTTGCTCACACTACGGCTGACAGTCATCAGGCTTACAACGATATTCAGCAGTTGACAGCGCGATACAACAGTATGAACAACGGCAAGTGGCGCCATCTGATGGATGCAGCCCCACGCCAGTTGCCTGTGTTTGGCGATGAACATGCCACATTAACAGGGAAAGGGCATGGACTGACCACGACTCACCCTGCAGCTGACTACACGACAGCAACAGACGGCACACTATGCATACAGATGTTGGGCTACTCCATGAATGCGGTCAAGATGCGCAAGGGAGGCACTGTCAACTACAACGTAAACATCAGTCAAGATGGATACTACACTCTGCAGACTGCACTCATCCCTACCCAACCCATAGATGGTGGTGACCTGCGTTTCACCATGACAATCGATGGTGGCGAGTCCGTACTCTTCTCGCTGCGAGAACCTTTCCGCTCTGAACGGTGGAAAGATAATGTGCTGAACTGTCAGACCCGACGTGCCGTCAAGGTCAGGCTGACCAAAGGAGTGCACCAACTTACACTCACAGCCCTCGACGAGAACATTGTTATAGACCAGTGGATACTTACTCAAGAATTACAATAACCAACAATAACATTAATAAAAATGAAAGACTACTTAGCATCTGATTCACGCTACGACGTCATGCAGTACAACCGCTGCGGACACTCTGGCGTTCTGTTACCCAAAGTCAGTCTGGGCTTGTGGCACAACTTCGGTGGTGTTAATGACTACCAGCGTTCCCGCACCATCCTACGCCATGCCTTCGACTGTGGCATCACACATCTTGACCTTGCCAACAATTACGGTCCGCCCTATGGTTCGGCAGAGGAAACGTTAGGACACGTCATGGATGACGACTTGCACCCCTATCGTGACGAGTTGTTCATCTCTACCAAGGCAGGGTACGACATGTGGCCTGGACCTTACGGCAACTGGGGTTCACGCAAATACCTCATGGCATCGCTCGACCAGTCGCTGCGACGCATGCACCTCGACTATGTCGATCTGTTCTATTCGCATCGCTACGACCCCAATACGCCACTGGAAGAGACGCTGCAGGCACTTGTTGACATCGTACGCTGTGGCAAGGCGCTATATGTCGGCATCTCCCGCTGGCCTCTGGAGGCGACACGCTTCGCCATCGATTACCTCAAGCAGCGCGACGTGCCCCTGCTCATTTATCAGGGACGTCTTAATATGCTTGACCGCGAACCCATCGACGAGGGCATCCTTGACCTTTGTCACAAAGAGGGAGTGGGCTTCATCTCCTTCTCGCCATTGGCCCAAGGTCTGCTCACCGACCGCTATCTAAACGGCATACCCGATGACTCCCGCATGGCCCAGGGCAAGTTCTTGCGTCAGGACATGCTCTCTGACGAACTACTTCAGCAGATACGTCAATGGAACCGGGAGGCACAGGCAAAGGGTCACACACTGGCTGAGTCCGCCCTGCGCTGGATTCTCGACCAACAGGGTGTCACCTCTGTCCTCATAGGCGCTAGTAGCACTGAACAACTTGACAAAAACCTCAAATGCATCAACCCATGAAACGGCTATTCGTATTACCTTTCCTTCTTTGCACCTCAATGGTGCTCATCGCCCAGCCTCGCCAGACACAATGTCTGAATAACGATTGGCAGTTCTCCCGCGATGCACAGTTCACCAATGTAGAGACCATCAATGTACCCCACGACTTCCAGATATCGCAGCCGTGGGTGCCACCTGCAGCTGACGAGAAGGCTGACAACACGGATGTGGCTGCCAACATCAAGTCACGTCTCTCAGCACGCGGCTTCAAGGAGATGGGTTTGGGCTACTACCGCCGCACCATCACCCCCGATGCCTCACTCAAAGGGCGTCGCATACTGCTCGACTTTGAGGGCATCATGCTTGTGGGCGATGTCTATCTCAACGGACAGCGCATTGGTGGAACGGACTATGGCTATGTAGGCTTCGAACTGGACATCACCAAGCAGCTGCGCTACGGAGAGCCCAACGAGTTGCTCGTCGTAGCCTCCACGCAGAAGGAGCTCAACTCGCGTTGGTACACGGGTGGCGGACTCTTCCGCGACGTCAAAATGGTCAACACGCCTGCAGACCTTTATTTCGGGCGTCATCCACTCTACATCACTACACGCCAGAATCGTTTCGTCAGTCTCTCGGCAGAGTTTACCAACCGCACCAAAGCCAAGGAGGTTCACATGCGCGTTATGATCTATGACCCAGACGGCAACCTTGTGGCAGAAACGACGGGTGTCAAAAAGCGCAACCCGCAGACGCGCACTTTAGAGATGCAGGTACCAGAGATGGAGATTGCCAACGCCCAGCTGTGGGACACGGAGTCTCCCAAGCTATACAAGGCCGTTGCCCAACTGCTTCGCGAGGATGGTTCTGTTGCTGATGAATACGCTGAACATTTTGGCATCCGCACCATTGAGATTGGTCCTGACTATGGTCTGAAACTGAATGGCAAGAAGGTACTGCTCAAAGGCTATGCCAACCACCACACCTTAGGTGCCCTTGGTGCTGCCGTCTATCCTCGTGCCATCGAGAAACGCTTACAGCTGATAAAGCAGTTTGGCATGAACCATGTGCGTACCAGCCACAATCCTTACAGCCGCTCGTTCATAGAGTGTTGCGACCGACTGGGAATCCTTGTCGTCGATGAGCTCTACGACAAGTGGACACTGCAGCATACAGGTGGACGCGTGCCTTTCATGAACCATTGGGCACAGGATATCACCGAGTGGATCAAGCGTGACCGCAACTCACCCAGCGTGGTATTGTGGAGCTTAGGCAATGAGTTGCAGCAAGACCCCAACCAGCCATTCAACGACTTTGGTGTGACGTGCTATAAGATGATGCGCCCCGTACTACAGCGTTACGACTCCACACGTCTCGTCACCGTAGCCATGCACCCGCGTTACCGCAACTGGGAGACGGACTCGCTGCCTTGCGACCTGGCCATGCAGACGGATGTGCAGGCTTATAATTATAGGTATATGTATTTCCCAGGCGACGGTCGCCGCTTCCCCTGGATGACGTTCTACCAGAGTGAAGCATCGACATCAGCAATGGGTCCCAACTACTTCGAGATGAACCTCGACAAAGTCATTGGACTGGCCTACTGGGGAGCCATCGACTACCTCGGAGAGTCACAGGGATGGCCCGCTAAAGGCTGGGCACAGGGTGTCTTCGACATCTCGCTCAACGCCAAACCCAAAGCTTACTTCATGAAGTCGTTCTTCACAGACGAGCCTATGGTGCGTCTCTCCGTGATGGAAGACAAGAACGCCGGTGTCGAGTGGAACGGCATCATCACGGGTACCGACCGCCAGTCAGAACTCTGGAACCGTCCTGAAGGGTCTAAGGCCAACCTCGTCATCTATACCAACTGCGACGAAGTAGAACTGGTGCTCAACGGCAAGAGCCTGGGACGTCGCAACAACCCGAAGGATGCCAAGTCGCGCAATAAGATAACGTGGAACGATATTGACTACAAGAAGGGACGCCTCGAAGCTATAGGCTATCGTGGCGGCAAGGCTGTTGCGCGCCATGCGCTGGAGACAACGGGCAAGCCCGTCAAGATTATTGCTGAGCCAGACAACAGCCAGTGGAAAGCTGACGGCATGGACCTCCAGCATATCCGCCTGCGTGCTGTCGATGCCAAGGGACGCACCGTGCTGACCTGCCAGGACGAACTCACCTTCTCTGTCAGTGGCGATGCTCAGATAGTAGCCGTCACCAATGGCGACATCAACAGCAATGAGTTGAATGCGACCAATCACCGCTCTCTGTGGCAGGGACAGGCCATGGTTATCCTCCGTGCAGGCACCACGCCTTCCAACATCATGCTGAAGACTAGCTCTACAAAATTCAAACATTTTATTACAAAACTAGAAACGAAATAACAATGAAAACACTCTTTATTTCATGCCTGCTATGTTGTGGCTATGCCACTGCCTCGGCTCAAACAGATGTGCTGCAAGCTGCACAACAGACCAACGACTACTTCATGACGAAGTACAGTGATCCCACACAACCGACAAACGTAAAGAAAATCCGACCTTCATCCCTATGGACTCGCGCTGTCTATTACGAAGGACTGATGGCACTCTACAACATCGACCCACAACAGCGCTATTTGGATTACACTGAACAATGGGCTGCCTTTCACCAGTGGACGCCCCGTAACGGCACCAAAACCACCGATGCAGACGACCAATGTTGCGAGCAGACCTATATCGAGTACAACCTTTTGAAAGGCAAAGGAACTCTTGAGCCCACCAAGGAGAATCTGGAAAAGCAGATGGCATCAGGGCGCTACGACTACTGGACCTGGATTGATGCCATACAAATGGCTCTGCCTGTTTATACCAAGATGTACGCCATCACTAAAGACAATCGCTACCTAGACTATGGCATGAAAAGCTACCGCTGGACGCGCAACGAATGCGGTGGAGGATGCTTCAACGTAAAGGAAGGTCTTTGGTGGCGTGACAAAGACTATGTTCCCCCCTACAAAGAGAAAGATGGCAAGAACTGCTATTGGAGCCGTGGCAACGGATGGGTTTACGCAGCCTTGGTACGTAGCATGAATGAGTTGCCGGAGAAAAGCAAAGAATACAAGGAGTTGAAGAAAGACTTCCTCTTGATGAGCAAGGCACTGCTGGAATGCCAGCATGACGACGGTTTCTGGCACGCCAGCCTGGTAAGCGATGCAGAATATCCTGGTCCAGAGATGACAGGCACCGCCCTCTTCCTCTATGGCATGTCATGGGGTATCCTTCATGGTTTACTGAAAGATGCCCAGTATCATCCTGCCTGCGACAAGGCATGGCAGGCTCTTAAGAGTTGTCTCCACAAAGACGGATTCCTGGGATGGAATCAAGGCACAGGCAAGGAACCCTCAGCAGGCCAGCCTGTCACCTTCACCTCTGTACCCGACTTCGAAGACTATGGAACAGGTTGCTACCTGCTCGGACTTTCTGAATACTACAAATTACAGACACGATGAAACACTTTCTTATCATTTGCCTATTATGTTCCGGCATTACCGTTGGCTACTCCCAGACATGGCCTACCCCCAACCCTGAGGCCAAAGCCGGCACACGGTGGTGGTGGCTAGGCTCTGCTGTTGACAAGGCCAACCTGCAGTGGAACCTGTCGGAATATGCCCGTGTGGGCATCGGAGCCGTGGAGATTACACCACTTTATGGAGTGCAGGGTAATGACAAGAACAATATCGACTTTCTGTCTCCCCGATGGATGCAGGCCCTGAAGGACGTGCAGGACATCAGCAAGCCGCTGGGCATCGAGGTGGATATGAACTGTGGTACGGGCTGGCCTTTCGGAGGTCCGCATGTTTCACTGGATCAAGCTGCCTGCAAAGCAATCTTCAAGGATAGCATTGTCAACGGAAAGAATATCTACCAAGTGGAGATAGGGCGCACCAAGCAGAAAGTAAAGCGAGCAGCACCTGGCGGTGAAGGCTGGGTGGTAGATCACTTCGACCGCGAGGCGGTACGCCACTATCTGGAGCGTTTCGACAAGGCCTTTGCCGAGTCTGGCGTTCCCTACCCGCATACTTTCTTCAATGACAGTTACGAAGTATATCGTGCCAACTGGACGCCCACACTCTTCGACGAGTTCCTGAAGCGTAGGGGCTATGACCTCCGACAGCATCTGCCTGAATTGTTAGGTGATATTGATGACGGTAATCAAGTGCTTGCAGACTATCGTGAGACACTGAGCGACCTGCTCTACGAAAATTTCACCCAGCAATGGGTGGAATGGGCCCACAGCCATGGGGTGAAGGTGCGCAATCAGGCTCATGGTTCTCCTGCCAACCTGCTCGACCTCTATGGGGCTGTCGATATTCCGGAGATTGAAGGCTTCGGTCTGTCTGAGTTCGGCATCAAGGGACTGCGCACGGATCCAGGCATGACCCGCAAGAACTTCAGCGATGTGTCGATGCTCAAATACGCACCCTCTGCCGCCCACGTCATGGGCAAGCCGCTGACCTCCAGTGAGACGTTTACATGGCTGACAGAGCATTTCCGCACCTCGCTGTCGCAGATGAAGCCCGACCTGGACCTGATGTTTACCTGCGGTGTGAACCATGTCTATTTTCACGGCACCTGCTATTCTCCCAAGGACGACCCCTGGCCCGGTTGGAAGTTCTATGCCAGCATCGACATGTCACCCACCAACTCCATCTGGCGCGACGCCCCCTATCTGATGCAATATATAGAAAGGTGTCAGAGTTTCCTGCAACTTGGGGAACCGGACAATGACTTTCTGGTCTATCTGCCCGTTCGCGACATGTGGCGTATCCGTGGACCACGCAACGACGATGACAAGCAAGCCAGCAAGAACCGTCGTGGCGGCGAGGACCTGTTGATGCAGTTCGACATCCATACCATGGACGAGAAGGCACCTCAGTTCATCCGCAGCATTCTGACCATCGACAGTCTTGGCTATGACTGTGATTACATCAGCGACCGCCAACTGGCCAAGGTCCGCATCGAGAACGGTATGCTGGTGACTGAGGGTGGTACCCGCTACCGCGCCCTCATTGTTCCTTCAGGCACCACTGTTGACACCAGACTAAAGACACAGCTCAGTCCACTCACTTCATATACTATATATGGAGAAGACGCTACTGCTATGACTCGGTATGCCAAGGCAGAGTCTCTGCGCAACGACTTGAAGTTGCGTGCTATCCGCCGCACCAATCCTGACGGTCATCATTATTTCATGGCCAACCTGACGCCCAATGACGTCTGTCAGGAGACCGCACTCGCCATGCCCTTCAAAAGTGCCACCTGGTACGACCCCATGACAGGCGACATTACCCCCGCCCGCATTCATGACGGCAAAGTCTTTATAAACCTGCGTTCCGGAGAAAGCCGCATACTCAAGACGAGTTCCACTAGTCCATCTGGTTCTACTAGTATAAGTCCCGCCACCCCGTCCGTCACCTTCCCCATTACCGGTCCCTGGACCCTCACCTTCACAGAAGAGGCCCCCAAGGTCAACCAGACTTTCAAACTGGACAAGCTACAAACCTGGGAGACACTAAGCCCCGAGACCGCCATTACGATGGGTACAGGCGTATATACCACCACCTTCCGTATGACCAAGAAGGAAGCCCGGCAGCACTGGATGCTGGATCTGGGCGATGTCCGTGAGTCGGCTCGCGTCTATCTGAACGGCCGTTTCCTGGGCTGTGCATGGGCGGTGCCCTTCGTACTGGACTGCCGCGACGCGCTGCAGAAAGGAACTAACGAGTTACGCATCGAGGTAACCAATCTGCCAGCCAACCGCATTGCCGACTTGGACCGCAAGGGTATCAAATGGCGTAAGATGAACGAAATCAATGTCGTGGACATCAACTACAAGAAGACTACCTATGAGGGATGGACGCCCGTTAAAAGCGGACTGAACTCAGAAGTAAGATTATATCAAGTACCCAGATAGCCCGTCGGGGATAATCCCGGAGTAGCTTAACAAAACCAAATCCTATTATTATGTTACAGATACGCTGCAAGAACAACAACGTAACCAAGAGTTTTCCTGAAGGAACCTCCCTGCTGGATGTCTATCAGGAGTTTGCCGACGAGATAAAGTTGCCCTACCCTGTCATCTCTGCAAAAGTCAATAACGTGTCTCAGGGCCTGAAGTTCCGACTCTACCAAAACCGCGATGTGGAATTCCTCGATGCCCGTGCAGGCAGTGGCCATCGGGCCTATGTACGCAGCTTGAGTTTCGTGCTCTACAAGGCTACTCAGGATGTTTTCCCCGGTTCCAAACTATTTATCGAGCACTCCTTGTGCCGTGGATACTATTGTAATTTCAAGAAGCGCAACAACGACCTGCTGAGCGATGAGGATGTAGATAAGCTACGTCAAAGGATGCAGGAAATCATCGATCTGGATATGCCCTTCCGTCGTACCGAATCTACGACGGAAGAAGCTATCCGGATATTCACCGAAAGAGGATTCGCCGACAAGGTGAAGTTGTTGGAGACCAGCGGGCAGATATACAGCGACTACTATACCTTAGGCGATACCGTGGATTATTATTATGGTCCATTGGTGCCCAGTGCCGGCTATCTGAAAGTGTTCGGACTGGAACATTACGCGGACGGACTGTTGCTGCGTGTTCCCGACTGGACCAACCCCACCCAATTAGCCGCCAAGGCAGATCAGCCCAAGACTTTTGAGATGTTTGCCGAGAAAACGCGATGGGACATCATCATGCGCCTGTCTAATGCCGGCGATGTCAACAAGGCCATTCAGCGGGGCTATGCCTCTGAGCTTATTCAGGTGAGCGAGGCATTGCAGGAAAAGAAGATTGTGCAGATTGCGGAAGAAATCGAGAAGCGTTTCCATAGCAAGGAGAACCCCGTCCGTCTGGTGCTCATCACCGGTCCCTCCAGTTCCGGAAAGACCACTTTCTGCAAGCGCCTCAGCATCCAGTTGCTGGCTTGTGGCCTACGCCCCATGTCATTCTCTACCGACGACTATTTCGTGAATCGTATTGACACGCCCAAGCTACCCAATGGCGATTACGACTTCGACAACATCCAAACGGTGGAATACTCGCTTTTGGAAGATCACCTACTGAAATTGATGCAAGGCGAGCGCGTGGAGATTCCCGAATACAACTTCGTAACGGGCCGACGCGAATGGAACGGAAAGAAGCTGAAGCTGGCGGGCGACACGGTGCTCATCATCGAGGGAATCCATGCGCTGAACCCACTGCTGACACAGAAGATAGACGATGCGCTGAAGTATAAGATATACATCTCAGCACTTACCAGCATCTCACTGGATGACCACAACTGGATTCCCGTGCGCGACAACCGCCTGCTACGCCGCATCATCCGCGATTACAACAAAGGAGCCTATACCGCCCAGCAGACCATTGCCCAGTGGAAAAACGTGTGCCAGGCAGAAGACCAGTGGATATTCCCCTTCCAGGAAACAGCCGACGTGATGTTCAACTCAGCACTGAACATCGAGTTTGCCGTACTTCGCACCCATGCCGAGATTATTCTGACCAGTGTGCCCAAGAACAGTCCGGAATATGCGGAGGCACATCGTTTGCTAAAGTTCATCCGTTTCTTCACCCCCATCAGCGACAAGGAGATACCACCCACCTCGATTATGCGTGAATTTGTGGGCGGCAGCAGCTTTAAGTATTAAATGAAGAATCTGTATCACGCAGTAGCCTTTCTGGTGGTAGCCATCTGGGGCAGCACTTTCGTCTTCACGAAAATGCTGTTGCTCAACGGGCTGTCCCCAGCCCAGATATTCACCCTTCGCTTTATCATTGCCTATGTCCTGCTGCTGGCCTATGAGCTGATTGCCAAGCACGCCACGTTCCGACTGTTCTGCACCTCTGTGAAAGACGAGTGCATGATGGCTCTGCTGGGGCTCACGGGAGGTTCGATGTATTTCCTCACGGAGAATGCCGCCATGCTCTACACCACAGCCACGAACACATCACTCATCGTCTGTGCCTGTCCGCTGTTTGCCATGCTCTTGATAGGACTGACTTTTCGGCAGAGCGAGCATTTCACGAAGATGCAGGTGGCGGGCTCACTAATGGCTTGTGCAGGAATGGCAGCCGTTGTGATGAACGGACGTTTCGTGCTCCACCTCTCCCCCATCGGCGACCTGCTCGCTTTCTCTGCCTGTCTGTGCTGGGCTGTTTATTCCCTGATTATGAAGCCCGCATCCATGTATTATGGCACCCTGCTGATTACTCGGAAGGTGTTCTTCTACGGACTCCTGACCATCATTCCCTACTATTGGTTCGTGCCGGGCTTCCCCTCCTTCGACGTCATCTTCAGCCCCAGAATTATTTGGAGCATCCTCTTCCTGGGCGTCGTAGCCTCCATGCTCTGCTTCATCCTCTGGAACTGGGTCATCCGCAAACTCGGAGCAGTCGTTGCCACCAACTGGGTCTATTTCAATCCCGTCACCACCATTTTCTTCGCCTGGTGGCTACTCAACGAGCAAATCACCCCCTGGTTCCTCCTCGGCACCATCCTCATCCTTTCCGGCATGTACCTCAGCACCCGCACGTTCCCACCAAACAGAGCACCGGGCAAGCAATAGCAGAGAATCGCCGTTTCTCAGAATTAATCCATCATTTTTACAAACAGATATGAAAAAGATAATAACCTGTTTATTGGCCGTTTTAGGCATGACGACAGCATGTGGCCAGAAGAACTATGAAGATGTTGATGTAGCTGGGTTTGCAGCACTCATCGCAGACTCCACCGTGACAGTGCTTGACGTAAGGACCGCCGACGAATTTCGCGACGGGCATATCGGGAGAGCTATCAATATCGACGTGAAGGAATCAGATTTCCTGGAAAAAGCCAAAGCCATGCTACCTTCAGGAAGAACAATCGCAGTCTATTGCCGCAGTGGCAGAAGGTCAGCGAATGCATGCAACCAACTTGGTGCCGAAGGGTATAAGACTGTCAATCTGAAAGGAGGCATTATCGCTTGGACGGACGACAAGAAACCCGTTGTGAAATGAGCGAGACAGATACTATAATAAAATAAGGTGTGACTTTGCAGGTATGGATAAGGAGACCTACGAGAAGCGAAAAGCCTTTGCCGGGGAAAAGAAACCATCAATGAAACGGCGCTTTGCGGGACACGACTACACCAGGCGTGGAATTTATATGGTGACTCTTACCGTTGAAGGGCGCAAGAACCTGTTTGGCCGTGTCTATGGCAGCAGCAACGACCCTCGTATAGAATTGACCCCTCTGGGCAGCGCCGTCAGAGATGAATGGTGGAACATACCCAATTACCATCCTGAAGTCAGAATATTTGAGCTCCAAATGATGCCAGACCACCTGCATGGCATCCTCTTCATCAGCGAGCCTCTTAGCTGCGGGCTAAGCGGTATCATCAGAGGCTTCAAGACCGGCTGCGGGCGGCATTACCGTCGGTTAATTGCTCCACTGTCTGTCGCGACTGAGTCGCAACGGACCATGAAGGGAAGCCACCCTACTCACGGACTACTCTTTGAGCCAGGCTTCAACGACCTGGTACTACGCGACAATGACGAGTATCAACGTTGGAAACGCTATCTGCGAGACAATCCCCGGCGGTTGCTTATGAAGCGCGAACGCCCAGAACTATTAAAACCTTTCTTTGAACTGAAGCTTGGGTCTCATATCTACAACGGCATCGGCAATCGCGCGCTGCTCTCCGTTCCATGCCGCATGGCCGTTCGTATATCGCGACGCATAACAGGTCAGCAGCTACAAGACGAAGCTGCCCGATACATCAATGCTGCGCACAATGGTGCAGTACTCATATCCCCGGCCATTTCCCCAGGTGAAAAAGAAGTCATGCGCCAGGCTTTTAACCAGCATCTTCCCGTCGTTGTTATAGTCCGCAACGGCTTCACCGCGTTGTCCAAGCCCAAGGGTGAACAGTTTGATGCCTGTGCCGATGGGCGCCTACTGATACTCTCCGCCTGGCAGCATTCTAACGAACGCCTGCCGCTTACAGCCTCCGACTGCCAGCAAATGAATCTCATGGCCCTCGAACTTGCTGGGGAATGAGGGACACGCGGGGTCTGTTCCCCTGTGCTATAGATTTCTGATTGTTGAAATCTTAAATAAACATAAAATCCCATGCGGTGAGTAACATCGTGTGGGATTATTTTTGTCATCAAGCAGATTTGTTGTATATTTGCATACGAAATAAGTGAAACAAACCGAAAGGAATTGCGATGAAGAACATGTCAAACCATCATAATGACGAAAGGCCTCCGCCGGAAGGGTGCGGGGCGAGTGATTTCCAACGGGAAAATGCCTCCCCGAGTTTGGGGAAACGCTGAAAACCGTTTTAAACAAATCCCCGAGCTTGGGGAAACGCTGAAAACCGTTTTAAACAAATCCCCGAGCTTGGGGAAACACTGAAAACCGATTTGAATAAATCCCCGAGTTTGGGGAAACGCTGAAAACCGATTTGAATAAATCCCCGAGCTTGGGGAAACACTGAAAACCGTTTTGAACAAATCCCCGAGCTTGGGGAAACGCTGAAAACCGATTTGAACAAATCCCCGAGCTTGGGGAAACACTGAAAACTGATTTAAACAAATCCCCGAGCTTGGGGAAAATACATTTATAACTAAAACAAAAAAACTATGGGAACATTTCTTAGACCAAGCAAAAAAAGCTTGAAAAATGCTCAGCATTATGAGTTTATTGATGCGTTCATCACCGTTTTAGCAGAAGCGAACTTTTCGGCAGCAAAGATTGTGGCGCTGCAGAGCCAGTTGCGCACCGCCTTCGCGGAGGAGGACCGCTGGTACATGGTAGCCCGCGCCAGCGAAATCATTGCTCTGCGCGAAGCAGCAGACAAGAAGCGCGACAACTACTACAGCCGCCTCTTTGCCATCATCCGCGCATGGGCAGGCAGTGGCATGGCAGGACTTGACGCTGCCGCAACAGCTGTGATAAAGCCTTTCAATCTCTACAAGGTGAAGACCGGCGCGCAGATTGACGAAGAGAGCGGACAGCTGGACAACCTCATCACCGACCTTTCGACCGCTGAGATGCAGGCCCACCTGACCACGCTTGGCGTGACATGGCTCTACCAGCAGATGGTGGCAGCACATCAGGAAACGAAATCTTACCGCCTGGAGCAGGGACAGGAAGAGAGCGAGAAGGTGGCTGGCGCATTGGCAAAGGCACGTCAGGCATGCGACAAGGTCTATGACGAGCTGACATACCTCATCGAGGCATTCACCAAGACTGCTGACGACCCCGCTACGCTGAAGATTTATCAGGACATGCTGGACCGCAAGAGCGGCAGCACCACGAATTCCGGCGGCGGAACAACACCGACGACGCCTGATACGCCAAGTGGTGGTGGAACGGATACGCCGGGAACCGACACGCCTCCAAGTGGCGGTGGTGATAACGGCGGCGATAACTCCGGCGATAACGGCGGCGGAGACGACTCCGGTGGCGGAAGCGGCGGCACTGAAGGGGGTGACGAATTCTAAGTCGCGGATGGTAATATAAACGGAACGGGGAGCACGACGCTCCCTGTTTTCATTTTTTCCGCACTTTATTTTGTAGGGTGCTGATTTTTTTATACCTTCGCACCGCAAATTCTAATAAAATAAAAACGAAAGAGATATGAAGACAAGAACATTCAAACTGATGATTGCCGCTATCGTTGTTTGCAGCGCAATGTTGTTCACGGCGTGTACGAAAGAGGATAATCCCGGGGGTACTGGCTCGTCGGGTATCGCCATGATTGTTAAGGACGGACAGATTGACTATTGGCGCCAGATAGAGACGGCGTTCCGCGATGCCTGTCAGGAGAAGGGGCTCGAGGCCTACTACTACGCCACGTCGGCAGAGAAAGCCTACGAGGAGCAGTTGGCTGCCGTGGAGGAACTGCGCAAGCTCGACAACAATCAGCTGAAGGGCATCATCTTTGCGCCCAGCTACGGACAGAACGGCGAGAGTGCCGAGGCTGAGGTGGCTGCACTGGCCCGGGAGCGCGGCATACCCGTTGTCATACTCGACTCGCCCGTCAGTGCCGGCAGTCCGCTGGCCTCAGCGCCCTACTTCGGCACCGACAACACTGCTGCCGGTAAGGCGATGGCCGAGAAGGTGACAGCCGACAAGGTGGCCGTCTTCGCCATGACCAACAGTCCCGGCGTAGAACGTGCCGAGGCCTTCAAGACCATGAAGCCTAATGCTGTCATCTATCAGGTAGGCGACAAGTGCAACGACGAGGTGCAAGCTGTACTGGATGAGTACAACGACTTCGTGTTCTTCAACGGCAACGACCTCGTTGATGCCATCCCCATGCTCAAGGAAGCCGGCAAGCAGGTCTATACGTTCGACATCTACGGTAAATTTCTTGACGAGCTGATTGTTTCCAGCCCCATGCTCAAAGGCATCATGGCGCAGAACACGTTCGAGATGGCCCGCAAGGCCGTGGACGCTGTCGTCACCAATGCCAAGCAGGGTGAGATGGTGCCCACGTTCTTCGTGACCCGCAGTACGCTGCGCGACCCCATCATGCAGCCCTTCAACAAGTTCTACTACAAGCAGGTTTTCGATGCCTTCGACGGTCTTTACTATCTTTTTAACTACCAAAAAAAGACGGCGGAAGTGGTAGAGCCTTATATGGGAAATTATGAGGGCGATATCGTCGTGCCTGACTACGTGGAGAAGGACGGTATTCAGTTTGCCGTGACTACCATCGGCGAAAGTGCATTCAAGAATACGACGATTACCTCGCTGCAGCTCCCGAAGACGCTGAAGCGGATCAGAATCATGGCTATCTACAACCTTCATGGACTGAAGACCCTCGACATCCCGGAGAGCGTGACCACGCTCAACGAAGGTGCCATCGAGGACTGTCCTGACCTGACACACATCCACATTCCTGCCAGCGTCGAAGTGATGGAAGATCATGCCATTGGCGGGTGCCCTGTATTGGAAAGCATCACCGTGGACGAGGGTAACACGCACTACGGCATCTTTGACGGCGTGCTGATGGACAAGGCCCAGACACGTCTCATCGTGTATCCCGCCAAGTTGCCCGGCACCCAATACACCATACCGGCCACTGTGAAAACCATCGACAAACTGGCCTTCCGAGTAGTCAAGAACCTGAAGTCGCTTACGGTGCCGGCCTCTGTGTCTGTAATCAATCATGTTGCGTTCTACGATTCCTACTCACTGGAAGAAATCAACATTGCCCCCGCAAATACCAACTATTGCTCGGAGAACGGTGTGGTCTATAGCGCTAAGAAAGACAGTCTCCAAATCTATCCTGCCGGCAAGCCCGACAAGAGTTACACCGTGAATCCAGCAACCAAAGTAATCGGCACGGAAGCATTTGCCAATGCATCCAAGTTAGAGAAAGTGACCGTCCCGGAGGGCGTCACCACAATCAGCACTGCTGCATTTTTCATGTGTACCTCGCTGAAAGAAGTCAGCTTGCCTGAATCCGTAACATTGATGGATATGTCTGTTTTCGCCAGATGCGAGAAACTGGAGACAATCAACCTGCCCTCGAATATCACGGAGATTCCGATGGCCCAGTTCTTCAACTGCAAGGCACTCCGCAGCATAACCATCCCTGCAAAGGTCACCTCCATCGGCATGACGGCCTTCTTTGGGTGTAACGGTCTGAAGGCTATCACCTGTCTGGCCACCACACCGCCGACAGCAGACCCCACCGCTTTCCTGACGGTAACAACAAAAATGATAAACCTCTACGTTCCCGACGAGTCCGTGGATCTGTACAAAGCAGACCCCGTCTGGATGGGCTTCAGCGTACAGCCCATCTCCGCAGCGGAATAGAGCCTCGCCCCTACCCAGATTTTGCAGACGCAATGATTGCTGACGAACTGAAATATCGCATCAGGAGTGCTTTTGGCTTCACACCTACCGCAGAGCAGGAGCGTGCCATAGAGGTTTTCACCCAATTTATGACGGACCGTCATGAGCAGGCTCTGATGATTCTACGAGGCTCTGCCGGAACGGGAAAGACCACATTGGCGGCGGCCTTGGTGAAGGCGATGTGCTCCCTGCAACAGAAAATCGTGTTGCTGGCTCCTACGGGTCGGGCTGCCAAGTTTTTTTCCCTCTATGCCGGTCACCCCGCCTATACCATCCATCGCCGCATCTATCGTCAGAAATCGCTGGAGGGTTCGTTCAACCTCAATTACAACAACCAGCAGGACACGCTGTTCATCATAGACGAGGCCTCGATGATAGCCAATGCAACCAGCTTCAGCGACACGCCGTTTGCCAACGGACAGTTGCTTGACGACCTCATCCAGTTTGTTTTTAACGGGCGTAATTGCAGGATGATGTTCATTGGCGACACCGCCCAGCTGCCTCCTGTTGGCGAGGAGGAGAGTCCCGCCCTGCAGACCGACATCATGCGAAGCTATGGGTTGCACGTTCACGAGTGCGACTTGAACGAGGTGCTCAGGCAGAGTCAGGAGTCGGGCATCCTGTGGAACGCCACAGAGGTCAGAAGGCTGATGGAAGACGGCAGATTCGAGTTGCCAAAGGTCAGGTTCGAGGGTTTCAGCGACATCCATACTGTTCCGGGCGACGAGCTCATCGAGCAACTGGCAAGCAGTTACAGCCATGTAGGTACGGACGAGACGATGGTTATCACCCGTTCCAACAAACGTGCCAACATCTACAACCAAGGCATCCGTAATATGGTGCTGGGAAGGGAAGACGAGCTGTGCAGTGGCGACCTGCTCATGATTGTCAAGAACAACTACTACTGGACGTCTTTGTCCCCTAACTTAGGGGGCTTAGGTTACATCGCGAATGGCGACCGTGCGATAGTTCGTAGGGTGCGCCGCGTGGAGGAACTTTACGGATTCCGCTTTGCCGAGGTCACCATGACCTTTCCCGACTACGACAACTACGAGCTGACGGCTACCGTATTGCTCGACACACTGACCTCGGAAGCCCCTGCCCTCACCCGCGACCAGCAGACGCAGCTGTACAATCAGGTGATGGAAGACTATGCAGACACGCCCTTAAAGCAGGACCGTCTGAAAAAGCTCCGTGAAGACAAATACTACAATGCCTTGCAGATTAAGTTCGGCTATGCTGCCACCTGCCACAAGGCTCAGGGCGGACAGTGGAGCCACGTCTATGTAGATCAGGGATATATGACTGACGACATGCTGTCAGTCGATTATATCCATTGGCTCTACACCGCTTTCACACGAGCCACCGAACAGCTCTACCTGGTCAACTGGCCCAAGACGCAGACTTGCTAATGTCTCACTTCAGGTGCTTGCGCATCCACTCCATCTGCCCCCTATCGGTAGCATCACTTGTCCAATGCTCATTGATGGGTGTCAGCAGACTCTCCTTCGGACAGGTCAGCACATTCCATACGGCATATGAAGTGGTGGGCGGACAGGTGTTGTCGTTATAGCCCCACGTCATATAAACCGGCACCTGGATATGACGGGCAAAATTGACCACATCATAGTAAGGCAACGTCTTCATGCACGCCTCGCTATACGCCCCACTCTCTTTCTTGAAGTGCGGATAGCCACTGGTCAGGTCGGCAGACCCGGCTGCCATATCGCTCAAGGCCGGATGATTAGCCACGCAGAGCGTCACACGCGGATCGAGGGCAGTGCCTACCAATGCCAGCGCACCACCCTGACTGCCTCCTTGCATGATAACGTTCTTGCCGTCCCACTCAGGCAGCTGTGTCAGCACGTCGATGCAACGCACCAGTCCCAGATAAACATGCTTCATGTAATACAGGTTCCGGTCCTCCAGTCCCTGACGCAGATAGGCATTCCCCTTGTTGTCGAAGGCTGCACGGATTTCGGCAAACACCTCCTCGCTGAGCGTGGGGTTCAGTCCGTGAATATCCAATGCCATGCGGATAAATCCGTTCTCAGGATAGAAACGGCGCGTAGTGGCATCCCTGATAGGCTTCACACCAGCCCCCGGAGGTGTCAGCACGACAGGGCAAGAGCCTGGCTTGGCACCTTTGGGCATCAGCAGATAGGCATAGAACGCATGGCGCTCACGGTCCAGGTCTATCTTCAGGCGCCAGGCATCCACCTTCGCATTCGACATCTCCTTCACATATTCCTTGGTAAAACTCATCGGGAAGTCCTTTGCAGCCTTGAGGTTCTCCTGCCAGAACGTCCAGAAGTCCTTGGGTTCTTGCGTGAAAGGCACAATCTTATCAGCAGAGAAACCCACCTTCACATGGTGTTCATAGGTCTTGCCGTCCAACTTCATCTTCAGTCGCAAATCGCGGAAACACGGTTTCTTGGCAGTACCCATATTGATCTTTCCCCGTCCGTTCTTCAAGGTTACGGAGCCTTTCTGGTCAGAAGGCAGCAAGTCGGTGCCCACCTCCCACTCTACCACACCGTCGCGTGGCATACCATAAAGATAGAACTGCACTTCTACGGTAGCCTTCTGCCCCACTTCATAGAGCCAGTCGGCATGGTCGGGCACCGTCACCCACAGATAGTCACTCCTGTACGGATAGTTCTCCACAGCCTGCACAGACAGGGCGCAGCATAAAAATACCAGATAGAATAAGATTCGTTTCATCATTGTTCTTAATAGTTTGTTTTGTAATTCTGCTGCAAAGATACAAATTTTCTACCTTTATCATTACTGTGGAGAACATTTTTTCTGTAACGGTTCCTCACCAGGCATGCAATAAACAGGCCGCCCGTTCGTTATTATAAAAGTATGCGTAAAATAATACACCTTCTACTATTATGCCTGATCTCCATATCCTTCATCGGATGTGGAGCCGAGGCGGCTATGAAGAAAGGCGATAAGTTTTATGCGTTGGGAGAATTCTACGATGCTTCCACTCAATACAGACGGGCCTATTCACAGACACCAGCCAAAGAGCGAAAGCTACGAGGTCAGCGAGCCCTGAAAATGGCAGAATGCTACAGGCGCATCAACTATACACAGAAAGCTATTGCGGCGTATAACAATGCCGTTCGCTATAAGCAGACAGACTCGATGACCTATCTGTATCTGGCTCAGCAGCTGATGAAGAACGGACAATACAAAGAGGCTGAGAAGTGGTTCCTGACAGCACTGGACTCTGCCCCAGTCTATCAACTGTCGCCCGCTAAGCTACAACTCATCAACACGGGACTCCGCTCGGCCCGACAAGCCCCACAATGGAAGAAGGACGGCAGTGATTATACCATCAAACGCGAGAATTTCTTTAATTCACGCAGGGCAGACTATTCACCGGTCCTGGGCGGGGAAGACAATGACCGTCTCTATTTCACGTCCACACGCAACCAGGCGAAAGGTGATGAGCTAAGCGGCATCACAGGAACTAAGAATGCCGACATCTTCTATTCGCAGAAAGACGACAAGGGAAAATGGCAACGTCCGGAAGTCATTGACACGGAACTGAACTCCGACTATGACGAAGGGGCTTGTTGCCTGTCGCCTGACGGAAGGACTATGTATCTCACACAATGTAAGACAGACCCTAACTATCCGCGCTATGCCACCATAGCCACCAGTCAGCGTTCGGATGCAGCATGGAGCAAGGCTACCGAACTGCAACTGACACGCGACACGCTGTCTGCCTTTGCCCATCCTGCCGTTTCTCCTGACGGGCTATGGCTTTATTTCGTTAGTGACATGCCTGGCGGCTTGGGAGGCTACGACATCTGGCGCGTCCAACTGTCCAACGGTCAAACCAGTGGCGTAGAGAATCTGGGAGCCCCCATCAACACGCCCGGCGACGAGATGTTCCCCACTTTCCGACCGAATGGCGACCTCTACTTCTCCAGCAATGGACATGAGGGCTTGGGTGGCTTGGACATCTACATTGCTCGCCCCACGAGCAATGAAATGAGAAATGAACATTCTCCTTATACCATCAAGCATCCCGGATTCCCCCTTAACTCGCAGGGTGACGACTTCGGAATGACGTTTGAGGGCATGAAGAACCAAGGTTTTTTCTCGAGCAACAGGGGTGACGGAAAGGGCTGGGACCATATCTACTCATTCTACAATCCCGAGATTATCCAGACCGTCAAAGGTTGGGTCTATGAGCAGGACGGCTATGAACTGACCCAGGCGGTAGTATATATGGTGGGCAACGATGGTACTAACATGAAACTCAGTGTGAAGGGCGACGGCTCATTCACCCAGGAGATTAAAGCTGGCGTTGACTATGTGTTGCTGGGAACGTGCAAAGGATTCCTGAACCATCAGGAGCACATCAAGGTGGAACCTGTGAAGAAGTCGGAAGAATACGTCCTGCAATTCCCGCTGGCATCCATCACAGCGCCTGTGCTTATCGACAATATTTTCTATGACTTCGACAAGGCTACCCTACGACCGGAATCCACGGCGGCGCTAGACCAACTGGTAGAGTTGCTGAAGGAGAATCCTAACGTGACGATAGAGCTGTCAGCCCATACCGACTATAAGGGTTCGTCGGAATATAACAAACGACTGAGTCAGAGACGTGCCGAGTCGGTAGTGAAATACCTGACAGAACATGGCATTGAGAACGACCGACTGACTCCTGTCGGATATGGCAAGGAGATGCCTAAAATGATTCGTAAGAAAGTGGCTGAGCGCTATCCCTTCCTGAAAGAAAACGACGTCCTGACGGAGGAATACGTCAAGACGCTGAAAGACGACGAACAGGAACAGTGTAACCAACTGAACCGTCGTACGGAGTTCCGTGTGCTACGCACTACTTACGGGCTGTTTCCGAAGAAATAATCTCACCAGTACCCACAAACAACAGACCGAAGACCACGCTAAACAGCATCATCAGATTGATGCTGAATGACTGTGCAGCCATGGTACGCAGCATGACTTCCAGGTGTACAGCCAACAGCTCCCAGCCGCGGAATACCACAAACAATATCACGAAGACGAAGATGCAGAACATCGTCCACAGACGGGTAATCGTATGAAGCCGGATGCCGGATGCCTGAAGTTTTCCTTCAGTTTCAAGACGTTGCATCACGCGCTCGGTGAAGCCATCGTCCTCAACCTTCTGATGTGCCGCCTCATTGAAAAACTGCTGAAGCAGCTGTTCGTCTTTATCTATCATATCCATTCTGTCTTAAATAAGTTGCTAATTTTTCTTTGCCCCGAGACAGGTGTGACTTCACCGTGCCTTCCTTGAGTCCTGTGATCTTGGCAATGCCTGCTATATCATAGCCATCGATAAGCTGTAGGGTGATACACGTCCGTTCGTCAGGCTTCAGCAGGGCCAACGCAGCATAGAGATCCATTTTAAATGAGGAATGGGAAAGTGAGGAATGATCATTTTTCATTTTATCATTTACATTTCTCATTTCTAATTTATCATTTCTCATTTTCCTGCAGTGGTCGTAGAACACATTGTAGGCAATGCGCATCAGCCACGTCTGGAACGAGGAAAGACCGTGGAAGGAGCGGATGTTGGTGTAAGCCTTGATGAAGGTGTCTTGTGCCAAATCATCGCTCAACTGACTATCTCCCAGCGTCTGGCTCAGGAAGAACCGTCGCACAGGCGACTGGTAACGGCGCACGAGCTCGTCGAAAGCCCGTCGATTGCCGAATACCGCCACCTGCGCTACAAGAGAGATATCAGTAGTCATTTACAATTTGACTATTTACTATTTACAATTGAGTCTTCTCAGGCATGATAATCCACGCTACGATGTAAAAGGGAATACCTGCGAAGGCGGTGAACAGCGTCAATGCTGCATAACCCAAGCGTACTGCTACCGGATCGAAATCCATATACTCCGCAAATCCTGCACAAACGCCGCCTAACACGCGGTCGTTGCTACGTTCTAATTTCTTAGTCATAATTATTCTGATTTAATTCGTTATCTCTACGTTGTTTATTCTGAGCCGTCTTGGAGGCAAACACCTTACCCAGTCCTATGCAGAACACCAATGCACCGATGCCAAAACCTACCTCACCAGCAGCAAAGCCCAAGAACACCATCAAACCTACACCTACAAAGCACTGGCGCATGCCCTTCTGATATTCATCATTGACATCCGTTGATTTCTCGTTTAACAACTGGTCGGGAATAGGCTGTCCCTGCTGCATGGCCATCTGTGCCAGACGCATCTTCTCCTTGCGGTTCTTGTTGATGAAGTAGAACAGGGCAACGATGATGAGCACGGGAGCCAGCACAAAGAGGATGAACAGCACGCCCAGGACAAACAACATGCCTGCGAGATCCTTGCCATCCATCTGACTGAAAAGACTGCCAACGATACTTTCCAAGTCATCTCCATCAACATCGTATGTCGTAGATGTCGTGCTCCAAGGCGACGTGCGGGTGGTAACGGTGACCTTTCTCGTCACGGTGGCTGTATCCGCACTTGTAGTATCTGAGAAGACCTCGATGCCACCCTGACCGGCCGTATCGACCTGTTCTTTACGGGGTGTATGACGATGCTTCTGCCCTGCTGCCTGTAAGCCCATGCTGAGCGTAAGCAGCAATGTCAATGTCATTAATACCTTCTTCATACTCAATTCTATCATTTTATGTTTGTTTGTTTTGTTTTCACTCGTTGACTATACGGGTGCCCTCGCCAATGTCCAGCTTTTCTGTGTGCATATCGCCAGATCCACGAACGTAGGAGTTGTAGTTCTTGACAGCACCAGACAGTGTGATGTCGCCAGAACCCGTCAGACGTGACTCCACTTCACCACTATCGTCAAAGTGCATCTTGATGTCACCGGAACCTACCAAGTCCACTAACGAGCGAAGCGCCTTCACATGCTTTACTTTCACATCGCCCGAGCCTACCAGCGACACATTCACCTGGTCGCAGATAATGTCGTCGAACTCTATGTCGCCAGAACCTCTCAGTACAATATCAAGACAGTCGGTATCCAGGAGCTTCTTGCATTCAAAATCACCAGATCCCTTCAGTTCGATACCTAGGAAATCGGGAGATGTCACATAGACCGTCACGCCGTTGCTATCAGAGATTCCCATATTCAGGAAATTGTTGCTGCCCTTCATATTGACCACCAGTTTATTGCCTTCCACACGGGTCTGCACATCATCAATCACCTTTTGAGGAGCCTTCACTACCACAGAGAACGAGTCAGCCTGCTCGTATTTCACATCCAGCGAGCCTAACAGTTCTATGCGCTCAAAGCCCTTTAGCTGGCGCTGCTCCTCTGCCTGTGCCTTTACACTTTTGGTAAAATGTACGTTACAAGCGGTCAGCATACCAAGAGCCATAACAGATAATAACACCTTTTTCATACCTTTACTTTTTTGAATTCTTTGTCTGTTTGACGGAATCCATGCCAAATTAGTTGCAAAGATGCAATTTTTTTTTTAATTTTGCAAGCGAATGGCACAATTACCACTTCAATTTACCGAATATACGCGCCAATTGATGGGTGCGGAGCACTTCGAGCGATACCTTAAATCGTTTGAAGAGCCTGCTCCTGTCAGCATCCGGCTGAACCCGAAGAAGATGGCTGATGGAAGATGGAAGATGGAAGATGCAGAGCAGGTGTCCTGGTGCCGCAATGGCTATTACCTGAAGCAGCGTCCTAATTTCACCTACGACCCATTGTTCCATGCTGGTTGCTACTACGTACAGGAAGCGGCCTCCATGTTTCTTGACGAGGTGTTGAGGCAAATGCATAACGCATACGTCAACCATCAGCCATCAGCCATCAGGCCACTTGCTGCCCTGGACCTCTGTGCGGCTCCCGGTGGTAAGTCCACCCTACTCCGCTCAGCACTTCCAGCGGATTGTATGCTCTATTCCAATGAGCCCATCCGCAACCGGGCGAGCATCCTCCTGGAGAATGTGACAAAGTGGGGCTACGAGAATCACATCGTCACCAACTGCTATCCGCGCGACTATCGTCAGGCAAAGATGAAGTTCGACCTGATTCTGTGTGACGTACCCTGTTCGGGGGAGGGAATGTTCCGCAAGGACGAGAGCACCATCCGAGAGTGGAGTCCGCAGAACGTGGAGAAATGCTGGCAGTTGCAACGTGAGATTGTTGCCGATGCCTGGGCTTGCCTGAACGAGGGGGGATTTCTTATATATAGTACGTGTACCTTTAATACAAAGGAGAACGAGGAGAACATCCGCTGGATACTGCAGGAGTTCGATGCCGAGGTAATGAACATCGAGACGAAGCCCGAATGGAACATCACGGGTTCCCTGCTTGAAGGGTTCGATGAGCCCGTCTATCGATTTATCCCCGGTATCAGTCGGGGCGAAGGACTCTTCGTTTGCGTGATACGCAAACAAATGAGAAATGAGAAAGGAGAAATGAGAAATGGAGCTCCGCGTTCCTCAGTTAGGAACATTTCTTCATTGAACCATTTACATGCTTCTTTTCTCACTTCATTGACCGAGGTCAAAGCGACTTCGTCGATTACTCATTCCTCATTTAAAGTTGACCTTTCCTACCAAGATGCCCTGAAGTTCCTGCGAGGCGAAGCACTGGTACTGTCCGGCAATGTTCCCAAAGGTCTGGTAGAGGTGACTTTCATGGGAAAGGTCTTAGGACAGATGAAGAACATCGGGACCCGGGCTAACAACCTGTACCCCAAACCTTGGAGAATAAAAACAACACATATACCCACGGAATACGAACCTATACTTAAAAAGATATGAAACAATACTTAGACATACTGAACCGTATCCTGACGGAAGGTACGCAGAAAGGCGACCGCACAGGCACCGGTACCATCAGCATCTTTGGTACGCAGAGCCGTTATAACCTGGAGGACGGATTCCCCCTGCTGACTACCAAGAAGCTTCACCTGAAAAGTATTATCTACGAACTGCTGTGGTTCCTCAAAGGCGATACGAATGTAAAATACCTGCAGGAACATGGTGTCCGCATCTGGAACGAGTGGGCCGATGAAAATGGAGAACTAGGACCCGTCTATGGTCACCAGTGGCGCTCATGGCCCGACTACAACGGAGGGGTTATTGACCAGATACAATATGTGGTGGACCAGTTGAAGAACAATCCTGACTCACGCCGTATGATTGTCTCTGCATGGAATGTTGCCGAGGTCAACAAGATGGCTTTGCCTCCCTGTCATACCATCTTCCAGTTCTACGTGGCCGACGGACGACTGTCGCTCCAGCTCTACCAGCGCTCGGCAGACACCTTCCTGGGTGTTCCTTTCAACATTGCATCCTATGCCCTGCTCCTGCAGATGATGGCACAGGTGACAGGATTGAAGGCGGGTGATTTTATCCATACCACAGGCGACACCCATCTGTACTTGAACCATCTGGAACAAGCCAGGCTGCAACTGACCCGTGAGCCGCGCCCTCTGCCAACCATGAAGATTAATCCTGATGTGAAGAGCATCTTTGATTTCCAATACGAGGACTTTGAACTGGAGGGTTACGACCCCTGGCCACATATCAAAGCAGAAGTCAGTGTTTAAAGATAAATTATTAAAAGAATGATTAGTATTATTGCTGCGGTGGCGAAGAACAGGGCCATCGGATTCGAGAACAAGCTGATATACTGGTTGCCCAACGACCTGAAAAGATTCAAGGCGCTGACAACGGGGCATACCATCGTGATGGGACGTAAGACGTTTGAGTCGTTGCCCAAGGGGGCACTGCCCAATCGTCGGAACGTGGTGTTAAGTGCTTCGCTAGTGAATAGTGAAAAGGGAAAAGATAAAATTGAAATACTGTCAGGCTGTGAGGTTTACCCTTCCCTGAAGGCTGCCCTTGAGAGTTGCAAGGAAGATGAGGATGTGTATATCATCGGGGGTGCACGGGTGTATGAGCAGGCTATCGACTTGGCCGACCGCCTATGTCTGACAGAGGTGGACGACACACCCAAGGAGGCGGATGCCTTCTTCCCGGACTATAGCGATTGGAAAATAGCCGAGAAGGAGGAACACGGAAAAGACGAGAAACACGCCTTTAATTATGCTTTTGTGGATTATGTGAGGAAGTAGCAGAATAGTTGATATTCAATGCCCCTGCCTTGCGCAGAGCCTGCTTCACATCGTTGATAACCCCCATCTCGGTATCACGATCAGCACGGATAGAGACCACCATGTGCTGACGGTCGGATTCTGACATCTGGCTACGCTCATGGGCAATTTCTTGAGCAAGTTGCGAGACAGAAACATAGCGGTCGTTCAATTGGATACACGTCTCATTGCTCACCACCTGACCTTGTGCATCAACAGGTTTTCCTATAAAGATATAGACTATTCCGCCCTTATTACCACTCTTTGACAGTTCCGTACCCTGAGGCACCTCATAACGCACTTTGGGGTTGACATCACGCATATGGGTGACAATCATAAAGAAGAACAGAACGGTGAAAATTAGGTCGGGCAACGAGGCAAGGTTAAGACCAGGCACATCGTGCTTACGATGGCGGAAACGACTCATGGCTGTCCTCCTTTCTCTGAATCAACAGGCATCGCCTCACTGATTCGCTGAGGATAACGAGCTATGATGACCTCGCGTTCCTCCGCAGTACACTGGCTGAAAGGATGACCATAATGCTGCAGTGCCATCTTGTCGCGTAAATGTCGATAAGCACCCACAACGGCATCCTGCATCTTAAAATAGGCATTATAGCTGGTCTGCCTGTCCGTCTTTACAGCAATGATGTGACGATCGGTCTGGCGCGAAGCTACAAACGATTCCACTTGCTGCTGCAATTCCGGGAGTGTAACCTGCTTCTCATCGCAATATAACACATCAGAGGCATCGAGGGTAACCTGTAGCACATTGCTGCGACTTATATCCCGCTGTTCCTGCTGATGCTCGTCAACAGGCGGAAGTTTACGTCCCAGTCCCTTGTCAGAATTCATTGACGAGGTGACTAGAAAAAACACCAGCAACATGAACGATATATCCGCTGTTGACGTGGTATTGAGTTCTGGAACTTCCCTATGCCTACGCTTAATCATCACTATTCACTATTCTTTGACCAAGGTCCGCTCGGCATCCCGAAGGGTGACGCTTGCCTTAGCAAGAAAGCGACCATAGGTCGAGCGCACTATTCACTTTTCACTATTCACTATTCACTAGGGCGCAGCCCGCTACTTGTTGAGCCAAAAAGACCGGATGGCGGAAACAATGGTAGCAATAACTGCCACACCCATGGCGATATACATCAGCCACAGCATCACTTCAGCCAGGAAATAACTACTCATGTCAGCCATTACTCATTCCTCCTTTCTCTTTTTATATTCATGGACAGAATCCATAAAAACAATGGCACCTTCTTCCATTTGCGCAGTAAGGTGTTCTATCTTAGAGAGAATATAGTTGTAGAAGAACTGCAGGATGATGGCAACAATGATACCAAAGATAGTGGTAATCAGAGCCACCTTCATACCCTCAGCCACAATTGTAGGACTGATGTCACCGGCTGTCTGGATGCGATCGAAAGCCATCACCATACCAATAACCGTTCCGAGGAATCCCAAAGACGGAGCAACGGCGATGAACAAGCGAATCCAGGTACAACCTTTCTCCATGTTATTGATCTGCACGGCACCATAATTGGTGAGCTGACGGTCTATCTCATCCAGAGGCTCATTAACGTGGAGCAGCCCTTGATAGCAGATACTTGCCACCGGACCGCGTGTATTACGGCAAAGATCCTTCGCGCCCTCTACATCATTACGTTCCAGATGCGCATCGATATCGTGCATCAGTTTCTTGGTCTTAACCTCAGAAAGCGTAAGGTAGATGATGCGCTCAATACAGAAAGCCAGACCCAGCACCAGAGCCAAAGCCACCAATGACATAAAACCAGCAGAACCTTCAATAAACTTACGCTTCAACTGTTTGTGCAAACTATCGTCCGTCCCTGCAGAATCATCCATATTACCCAACTCTGCGTCAATCACTGCCATAGCCGAGTCAGCCTGCAGACTGTCTGTCTGCACCGTGTCGGGCTGCACCGCAACGCTATCCTGGGCACTGACAGGAACTACCGCTAATAAGCTGAGCATGAAAAACAAAAGAAGTATTTTTCTCATCTTGACTAATTTTGCCTGCAAAGGTAATAATAAATCGGCAATAAAAGCACAACGTTTCAAAAAAACTTCTCACTTCTCACCTCTTATATACTGAGCAGGAGTCTGACCCGTAAGCTTCAGGAAGATGCGATGGAAATAATTACGGCTACTGAAGCCCGACTGCTCTGCGATGATGTCAATAGACCAGTCAGGATGCTGAACCAACAGCTGTTTGGCATACTCCACACGGAGGTGCTGCAACCAGTCACTATAGGATTCGAAGCCCTCCGCCTGATACCAGGAACGTAAGAGTCGCTGCGGAACATGCATGGCTGTTGCTGCCATAGCCACCGTCACATTACTGTGCAGATGCCCGTCGGAGGCCAGCCATTGGTCAACCGCCTGAGTCACACGCTGACGTTCCGAATCACTGATAACAGAGTCGTTCTTGATGGTCGTGTCCGACAGTCCCTCGTCGCTGGCATTCTGTTGCGCCATCTCCACTTGATAGGAATCGTTACCCACGCAATAACAGATAAAGCTGAACACGATGTAATACATGGAGAAAAAGATGAGGAGGGCATAGACCAGCAAGGGCAGGCCCGAGCTGAAAATAAGGAACGGCACACCGAAAGCCATCAACGCCATCAGCACGATACTCTGGTTCATCCAGTGCAGCAGGTAGTGCGTATGATGTTCGTAATAATCGTTCAGCATGTTTTTCAACCGGCGATTACTTTGAATAAGTCGGCTGGTATAATATAACTGCATCAGACAGTAGAAAAGTGCAGCAGCATATTCCGCCCAACGCATCCACGGGGTGTCTGTCAACACTGAGCCCGACTGATAGGCGGCAAAAGAAAGAGACGATACCGTCACTGCCCATCCAGCCATTCCCACCAACACGTCACGCCTCTGCAAACTACCCTTCTGCTGCAGGTTGAGGATAGCCAGGCTAAACAGGAAAGAACAAGGAACGAAGAACAGGAGGTTAACCATCACAGCCTGTGTGACACCTATCTGACGGAAACCAAAAGTGTATTGAAGCAAGAACTGAACGGCAACCAGAGACGTACCTCCCACCATGAGCCATCGTGATCGGTTCAGTACTGATTCGGTCATTACCCGACGAGGCAGTAACACGATTAGCGTCACCGACAGCAGTGACATCAGCACCATCGCAGAAAATTGCATCTCAGCCATCCCTATCCTATTTTTCGCGGTACAAAATTACGAAATTTATATAAAAAAAGGCAAGAACACTGTGAAAAATCATGATTTTACACACCAAAAATCGTGATTTTACACATAAACCCATATTTCTGGGTGACGTCTTTTCCCTATTAAGTGTAATTTTGCAGTCGTAAAAAAAACTAAATACAAACGAAAAAGTAAATGCAAACGAAAAAGTAAATGCAATCGAAATAAAAAACAAAATTTATCGGCCATAAACCTCCATTATGATAAAAAGTCACCATTTCTCCATCATTCTGTTGTTTGCAACAATTGCGCTGTTTATCTTCTCCTGCAAAAAAAGCAGAATCCAACAAGTCTCAAGCAACGACTCCATCAATTGGACCGACTCGACATACGCACTTTATCAGAAGGTGCTGACTTTGTATGCCAACAACCAGGCAGATTCGCTGGAACGCCTTGCTGATGAAGCAATGGTACTCTGTGAAGAGCACCAGCAATGGAGATACTATTACCTGATATGGGAAAGCAAGGCAGAAACCTACATTTGGAACAGCCGGTATGACAAAGCCGCAGAAGAAGCCAAGAGGATGCAGGATGACTCAAAACGCCGGAACAACGACTATGGCGATTTCATCTCACACCGGCTGTTAGGCACCGGCTATCTATGCCTTAATAAATATGAAGACTCCGAGAAATACCTCCGCCTGGCCATCACGAAATATCCCGTTGACGGGAAGATAGGTGGACTTGTCAAGATATACAGCAACCTTGGTCAGGCCCTGGTAGCCCAGAACCATTACGAGGCTCTCGACAGCGTTTTGACAGAATGGAATGCCATTCTCAGCAAATATCCCGTGAAACGCAGTGAGAAAAAAGCCGATGTGTATGCTAACTGGCACGAACAATACCAAGTCAGGCTGACAGAATATAATATAGGTGTAAAAGACTATCACGCAGCAGCCCTGTCCCTCGATTCCGCTGAATACTATGAAGAAATAGACGGCAACTATATCGACAACCTGTCCGACATCTGCAAGCTGAGGTGTGAGCTTTCCCGTCTTCAAGGCAATTTCCAGGAAGCCCTCAAGAGGAGTATCCAGCTGAAGAGAATGGCCCAAAAGCTGAACAACATTAATTACATGACGATAGCGCTCAAAGAACGGGCCGACGCCTTAGAAGGATTAAAATGGTATGAAGAGGCACTGAAAGCCAGACGCGAGTTGGAAGAACACAAAGACTCACTGGCCCAGGCAAACCATCTCAACGAATTAGGCAACCTGAACAAATGGCTTGACGTGAACGAGCTCCAGACCCAGAACGAGCTGTTGCAACAACGCTCCCGCTTCACCACAGGCGGCATTGCGATGGTATTGGGCATAGGAACCATCCTTGTCTTCCTGATGCTCAACAGCCGGTGGAACCGCACGTTGGAAGTCAAGAACTTCCAGCTGCAGCGCGAGCGTAATGTGGTAGTTGCCCAGAACAAGCAGTTGGAGATAGAGCGCGACCACGCCGAGGCCGCCTCACGAGCCAAGACCAGTTTCATGCAGAGTATGACCCATGAAATCAGGACCCCGCTCAACTCTATCAACGGTTTCACGCAGGTGCTCACCATTCCCGGCATTGACCTCCCCGAAGCAGAGCGACTTGACCTCTGCCAGCGCATTCAGGAGAACACCCGCCTTCTGACCAACGTGCTCGACGACCTCATCCTCATCTCCGACATGGAGAGCCGGACGGAGCTTCCTGCTCCCGATCCGTGCATACTGCCTGCCCTTGCCATGCAAGCAGTAGATGCCATTCGACCGGTAGTCAATAGTAATGTGACGCTGGATTTCTCCAGCAACCTTCCAGACGAGTGGATGATTTCAACCCATCCCAACCTGATTCATACCGCACTGGCCAAACTGCTTGACAATGCTGCCAAATTCACCAAGGAAGGACATATAACCCTTACCGTCAACGAGGAAGACAACCACATCCACATCTCGGTAGCAGACACCGGACCTGGCATTCCCCAGGACAAGGCAGAAGAGATTTTCGAGCGCTTTGTCAAACTCGACAGTTTCACACAAGGCACAGGACTCGGTCTTACCATTGCACGCATGATTGCCGAAAGGCTCGGTGGAACCCTCACGCTCGACACCAGCTATACCGGCGGTGCCAAGTTTGACTTTATCTTCCCCTTAGCATAATTAAGAATTGATAATAATGAAAGAGAAGCTTTTTTCACTGGTAGGTTTTTCAACGCAACGACACAGCCTGAGGGAGGAGATCCTTTCCGGAATCACCACCTTCATCACCATGTCATATATCCTGGCACTACTCCCCTCCATGTTCACACCCTTGGCAGCAAAAGGGTTCCCCATCGACTCCATGTTTACCGCCATTGCGCTCTCAACCATCATCGGCACACTGCTCATGGCTTTCCTGGCCAAGCGTCCGTTTGGTCAGGCACCGGGACTGACACTGCCTGAGCAACATGCGACAGATTATCTTCGACATGGTGCCCACATCCCTGAAGCACGCCATTGCCGTGGGCATCGGATTCTTCATCGCCATGATCGGATTCAAGAACAGCGGCATTCTGGCCGACGGTACCATTTTCAACCACATGAGCACGCTGACCAGTACGCCCTCCGTCCTATTCCTCATCGGTCTCGTACTGGCCGGCATTTTCACCATCATGCGCATAAAAGGCGGACTGTTGCTCAGCATTGCCATCGTTACCATTCTCGGCATACCGCTGGGTATTACCAAAATGCCAGACACCATTTTCGAAATACCCTCATCGCCGACGCCACTCTTCTGTCAATTCGCCTGGGAGTACTTGATATCTCCCGACCTATGGGTCTGTGTGCTCATCATGCTGTTCTTCGACGTCTTCGACAGCCTCGGCACCATCGTGGGCGTGATGGCCAACGCAGGACTTATCCGCAAGAACGGACGTATTCCGCGCATTCAGATGATCATGCTCAGCGATGCACTGGGCACCGTAACGGGAGCATGCCTGGGCTGCAGCACCGTGACGACCTATGTAGAGAGCGCCACGGGTGTGGCTGAAGGCGGGCGCACCGGACTTTCCGCACTCGTCATTGCCCTGTGCTTCCTCACCAGTCTCTTCCTCGCACCGCTGTTCCTCGCCATTCCTACCGCAGCCACAGCCCCCGTCATGGTCATGGCCGGTTATTACCTCTTCGGGTCGGTGCGTCATATCAGCCTCTCCAAGCCAGTAGAAACCCTGCCGGCCTTCCTGACCATCCTGCTGATGACCGTTACCGGCAGCATCACCGACGGCATCGTGGCAGGACTCTTCACCTATATCGTCTTCACATTCGTAGAAGGCATCTCCATCAAAATCAGAAAGGCAAGAAAACAGGTCATAGAATGACGCTACCCACATGGAACAGCAATTATATCATCTTACCCTGCTCTTGTCTGGCATCACCTGCCTGGTGATGGCGGCATCACTTTACTATAACAACTTCTACTACCGCGACTATCGTATCTACAAGCGCAGTCGCGTGCTGACGGCACTGAGCCTTTCCGCCTTTGGCATCGGCTTCCTGCTGCACCTTTACTTCGGCTGGCGAACCTACTGGCCGTCAGCCGCCACGGCACTCTCCGTCACCTACTTCCACATGGGCGGCACCATGTTGTCATGGAGCCATGCCTCACTGCTCAACCCGGAATACCTGAAACGGTTCAGGGTCATTCGCGACATGACGGCCCTCGTCGTCAACATCGTAACGCTGTGGACGGGCGTATTCTTCGACATCAGCTTCCTGACGGGAATAGGCATCGGCATTTTCCTTACCCACGTCACATGGATGAGCACCGATTTCATGCGAACCTACCTCCGCGCAAGCCGACTGGTCCGCGAATTGCCGATAACCAAGGAGAACGCCCACTGGTGGACCATCAGGGCGCAACACTCCACGTTCTACGGGCAACGCTCCATGTCCATCGCCTGCTACCTCATCATCCTTTTCGGACTGGGAAGCATCATCATGACAGCCCTGCTGCCCCATGCCGTATGGCCATACAGCGTATTGCTGTGCGTGGGCAATGCCGTATTCTGCTATATCTACTACAGCCTCGACAACTACGGCGCCGTCATCGAAGCTGCCACCAACGCTACAGAAGACATCTACCAAAGATAAACCATGCCCGGATTTGTGATATGACGATAAGAAAAGCCACAAAAAAAGACATTCCCGCAATCATCGCACTGCTGCACCAGGTGGACATGGTGCACCATGTTATTCGCCCCGACCTGTTCAAACCCAACACGACAAAATATAACGAACAGCAACTGGAAGTGCTGTTCGAAGACGACAGCAAGCCGGTCTTCGTATTCGACGACGGCAATGTGCTTGGCCATGCCTTCTGCGTGATTACGGAGGTGAAGGACGACAAGCTGCTGCAGGACATCAAGACGCTGTACATTGACGACATCTGCGTAGATGAAAAAGCGCGCGGCAAACACGTCGCCACGGCCTTGTACGAGCACGTCCGTGACTATGCAAAAGCCATCGGTTGCAACAACATCACCCTTAACGTATGGGAAGGAAACGACCCTGCCCTCAGCTTCTACAGCAAGATGGGCATGAAGGTGCAAAAGACCACGATGGAAACCATCCTGTAATTTCCCAATAATTTTCTTTCCAATACCATCCACCGAGGCCCTCGCCGCGGCATTCTTGGCGTTTGCCAAATGCGCTGGAGGCTTTAGGGAGACTTCCGCATCGTGCGGAATATTCTCAAAGGGATATGTAGAAACTTTCCCATAATGGGGAATATTCTACAAGGGGTATAGAGAAACTTTTACAAAATGTAAAATATTCTACAAGGGGTATAGAGAAACTTTCGGGAGAACCGCAATATTCTACAAGGGGTATAGAGAAATTTTCGGGAGAACCGCAATATTCTACAAGGGGTATAGAGAAATTTTCGGGAGAACCGCAATATTCTACAAGGGGCATAGAGAAACTTATACAGAATGGGAAATATTCTCCAAGTGTGAAAGAGAATTAAAAACGGAAAGATTCATGGGCGAAACACTTGGCAGTGTGACAATTTATTCATAACTTAGCAGCCAAATAGCACGCCGTGGGTCATCCGAACCACCACGGGCAGCATAAAAAACAGAGAAACTATGGCAAGAGGATATGCATGGAAGCACCGCAACGACCCACCGAGGGGCACAACGAGGCGCGTGACAGAAAAACGGGAACTGAAAAGTAAACCGCAGTTCACCTTCGA